>CAXNGF010000088.1:0-7579 GCA_964201905.1 Limnohabitans sp.
TAGTGAAGTGAGCGCTTTTCGAGCCTGCTCATTCAAATTTAGTTTTGCACAAGCAAGTGAGCCAAAATTTCAATCAAATCAAGATGGCCAAAAGCATTGAAACCGATGTTCTGATTGCGGGTGGTGGACCATTTGGTCTCATGTTGGCCAACGAGCTGGGGCGAAGAAATATACGCTGTCTTCTGGTCGATCCCAAACCCAGCACTGCCTTCAACCCGCAGGCCAATGCCACGCAAGCGCGACCCATGGAGCACTTTAGGCGCTTGGGCTTTGCACATGAAATTCGTGTGCAAGGACTACCGCCCCATCACCCTACAGACATTGCCTACCTCACTCGCTTTAGCGGCACAGAGCTTGCCAGGCTGAGACTCCCCACAGCTGCCGCCGCGCCCCAAGCCATCAAAGCCATGTCAGGCTCTTGGAGCGCTGCAGAGTTGCCCCATCGCGTGTCGCAAAAATTTGTAGAAGTAGGCCTTCGAAAGCACGCAGAAAAATTTGCAAGCAACGACATTCGCTATGGCTGGAAGCTTGCGTCATTTAGCGATAGCAGCACCTCAAACAGTTTTTCGCCATCTTCGTCCTCAAAGCCAATTCATGCTTTGATTGAACGTGTCACTGATTCAAATCAACACCATTCGTCGAACACTGAAAAAATTCAGGTTCAAGCGCAATACTTAATAGGTGCAGATGGCGCACGCAGTTTGGTGAGGCATCAACTTGCAATTCCATGGGGCGGTGCAACAGGTTTCAAACGCAACTTCATGGGCGGCAAAATGCTGGCCGTCTACTTAAAAGCACCGCAATTCTACGAGCGCAATCAGAATGACAGAGCTTGGATGTATGTGGCTGTCAACCCAGAGCTTCGGGCTTTCATTATGTCGGTCGATGGCGAAAGTGAGTTTGCCTTTCACGTGCAAATGTCAGACGACGCAGCGACAGAAGCCCTCAATGCTGAAGACGCCAAACGACTTTTTTCATTGGCCTACGGACAGGTCATCGACATTGAAATTTTATCGATGGCCACTTGGCTAGCAGGCCATGCCTTGGTGGCCGAGTCGTTTCAAAAGGGACATGTATTTTTGGGAGGTGATGCCGTTCATTTGTTTACACCCACAGGCGGCTTAGGCTACAACACCGCAGTTGAAGACGCTGTCAATTTGGGATGGAAGTTGGCTGCCGTGATCAATGGCCAGGCAAAACCTCAACTGCTAGACAGTTACGAGCTTGAGCGAAAGCCTCTGGCCATTCGCAACACAAGCTATGCACGCCAGTTTGCCGATTCCATTGGGCTGTTTGATGCCGATCCAGCCTTAGAGACCGCAAGCCCAGAAGGCGAACATGCCAGAAGCATTGCCTCCGATTATTTGAATGGCCATGTGCGCAGAGAGTTCAACATTCCAGGCGTAACTTTCGGCGGTCGTTACGATCATTCACCTATCATTATTTCTGATGGCACGCATGCCCCAGAAGATGCGGCCAACACCTACACGCCAAGTGCATGCCCCGGCGGTCGCCCGCCTCACGCATGGATGGCCGACGGCAGTTCACTGTTTGACAGTTTCAATTTTGAATGGACATTGCTTGTATTGGGCGAAGCCCCTGCAGACTTCAGTGCATTTTGTGAAGCTGCTGCAAACCACAAAGTAGATTTGAAAGTTGTCAGGCATTCTTCCAATGAGTTGGCCCAACTCTACGAAGCCAATTTGGTATTGATCCGACCCGATCAAATGGTGGCGTGGCGAGGCACCGATGGTACTAAAGCAGACACCCTACTCAGACAGGCATGCGGCGCCTGATACAACGTATTTTTTCAATGCGTTGAATCTAGGTCTGACTGAACGTAGACAGAAGTTAAACCAATGTGGTACTTGAGTTCATAGCCAAAACTTTCGAGTTGCTGGTTAACTTGGCTACTTAAAATATCGCGTATGTTTTTTTGGTAGGTTTCAATGCTCAGAACCTTGGGCAGTTTTGTCCAAGCAGACATGCCTAGGATTGCCTCGAAATCAACGCCTTCAATGTCAATGTTCATGTAGTCAATTGTTTTATTTTTGACGCCATTGACAATCTGAGTCAGTGATTTGGTAGGTACTGAAATTCGCCTGCTAGCACTTCTTTCAGAGGCAATTGTTTCTGAAACTGACGCGCCCAAATCCAACTCTCTAGTGTCTGAGCAAATAAGATCAATGTGCGTCTTATTGGCGGCATCTTCATCTGAGACGATTGCAGCCCAAATGTTTTCATCGGTTTTTCTTACTTTATTGAATATTTCAATACTCTTTGGGTTTGCATCAATGTTGATGCCATTCCAACCTGAGCACCAAAGGTACGCCGTGTTGGATTGTCTAAAAGGGTGATGAGCACCTACATCGACATAAAAACCAACAGGATTTTTAAAAATCTTGTGAAGAATCACATCTTCGCCGTACTGACTAAACCTGACGCGCAAAGATCCATTAAGACCAAAAACTTTAAGCCATCGTGTTATCAATTTATTTCCTTCAAAAATTTAAACTTAAGCATTGAGATGCTTGCTCTTAATTTCTCAGTGAGCATTCTTTTCTGCTTGATTAAAAAGTAGTTCTTACTTCGATTCAATTGGGATCTTTTCTTGGTTAAGCCTTCGGTGTCGATGTCGCTGACAAAGTCAGCAGGGTCGACGATGGATGGCTTAATGGAATACGATTTATTGGTTCCAGTGAGGAACACTCTTAAGTAATTGTCGTAGGGCAAGGAAACCAATTTAAATTGCTTCAAAAACTCTTGCGCACCCCTTCTAGACCAAAGAATTCCAGTAGCCAGCATTGGAAACCGATGGGTGCAGTAAAGTTTGTAAGCGTCTAATTGATCTATGACTGAAGCATATTTGTAGTCAGAAGGACCTAAGTTGACGGCATAAAAATCGCTTGTTTTTAGCCTTGCCAACACATGATCGGCAACCTTAAGTAAGTCAGGAGCAACTTGCGAATCATCCTCTAAGATGATTGCAAAGTCTTCTGCGTCATCAATGAATTTTTGAAGTGCCTTGACATGACTCAAGAAGCAACCTACTTCACCTGGTTGAATACTTCTGCCCATGTAGGCGCGGCAATAGTGGTCATCAGAAAGGGCTTGCCAATCGATGGATTTGCCATAAATGGCGCTCACCCTCTCAAAAGAAGCACTGAGATGATCAAGGTCTTGGCTGATTTTTTCCCAACGACTTGAACTGTTGTCGAGATTGATGACGTAGACTTTCACCATTGAACCCTACTTGTTTTGGTCTTATCTTATCTGAGTTATTGCCCCGAATGATAGCCTCTTCGGTATGACTCAGACCACCAAGTAGTCTTCAATGTGAGGAAATGGGTAGCTTAAAACGGAATATTCATTGCAAACCAAGCCCTATTTCGAATCAATGAGCCGTCCAAGTCTTTGCCTGTTTCAATGTTCGCATTGGGGTTGCTACCAATACGTCTGGCCACAATCAACTTGAAGGTCACCCCCTCTGCGTCTTGCCATGCGGCAGCATGACATCCAACAGCATCACATCAAATTTTTGGAGTGCGATGATTCTCTTGGCAATTAACCCATCAGTTGCATGCGTCACATGCAGCCCTGCTTGCTTTAGCCCTTCTGAAACAAATTCAGCAATTTTGATTTCGTCTTCGACAAGCAATATTTTCATACCAACATTGTGGCTTATTCTGAGAAAGCCAGTTTCAAAGGCTGAAATGCCTGTTGTCGTAGATGGGGTTTCTAGCAAATATGGGGTGGCCTGGCCATTTGCTCCGGTGTTGTGAAGTAATTAGATGATGCGCCCATTCGCTCACGAGCCAGCGCCAACTCATGCTTGGCTACAGTACGCAAATGCACTTCGTCGGGCCCATCCATAATTTGCAAAGCCCTGCCCCAAGTCCAAAAATATGCCAAAGGTGTATCGGGGGACAAACCCATGGCGCCAAATATCTGCATGGCCCTGTCAACCACACGCACTTGCAGGCGGGCGGCCACTACCTTGATTCCGGCCACTTTTGACTTCAGCAACGCGTTGTCAAACTGGGCTTGATCCAACATCCATGCCACTTGCAAAATAAGCAATCGTGCTTGGTCAATTTCAATTCGCGATAATGCCAGCCACTCTTGTACATTGGCGTAGTTGGATAAATGTTGTCCAAAAGCTGCACGCTCTAAGCATCGCTCCGCCGCCAAAGAAAGTGCTAACTCACATTGGCCCAAGGTGCGCATACAGTGATGCACGCGACCTGGTCCCAAACGCAACTGTCCCATTTTGAAACCCTCACCCCATGCGCCCAATAAATTGTCTTTTGGCACACGCACTTGTTGGAAGACAATTTCACAATGGCCATCGGGAGCGATATGATGCACCACTGGAATATTGCGAACGACCTTGACCCCAGCGGTGTCTATGGGTACCAAAACGATGCTGTGTTGTTGGTGCTTTTCAATTGAGCTTTCAGTCAAAGCACTGCTTTTGTTACGGCACATAACCAACAAGACTTTGCAATGAGGGTGCGCAGCACCAGTGATAAACCATTTGCGACCATTCAAAACCAAGCTGTCTCCTTCATCGCTCAACGTGGTTTGCAAATTGGTGGGGTCAGACGATGCTACATCGGGCTCGGACATGGCAAAAGCAGAACGAATTTCACCATTCAAAAGCGGCTTTAACCAAGTTTGTTTTTGTTCATGGGTTCCAAATTGATGCAACAAAGCCATGTTGCCCGAGTCGGGTGCTTGGCAATTGAACACCTCGGCAGCCCAGGGCAATTTACCCATGATTTCGGCCAAAGGTGCATACGCCGAATGACTTAAGGGCGTACCAGGCTCATCTGATTTCAATTCAGGCAAGAAAAGGTTCCACAAACCTTCATCTTTCGCCAACGCTTTCAGGTCCTCAATGAAAGGCGGGGGATATTCGCCCTTGGACACAGCCTGATACCAAGCAGGGTTGTAGGGTAGTACATATTTTTCTATGAAAGCCTGCAGCTTGTTTGCCAATACCTGCGTGTCTATTTGGGTTGAAAAATCCATAAGCTTCCAAGCTCTTTGCGAATTCAAATTAACCGCAGGTGCCCAAATGGCCACAACTGGTGCAGTATTCACAGCCATCTTTTTTAATCAGTGCATGCGCTCCACATTCTGGGCATTTTTTTCCAGCCATCACATTTTGCAAAATTCCATGCTGGTGCAAAGCTTCCTGTGTGACATGAGATACGCCTGCCACATTGGACAAGCTGAGCACAGAGACGCTGTTACGACGCTCTACAATTTGTTCAATGGCGTAGGCCACAGCAGCCACTTCAGAGTCGTGCCACATCGGGACTTCGACACCACTGTCTTTGCGCATTGTTCCTAGCCTCACAGGTCCTCGATCCCAAGCCACTTTTCGCATGTCTTGCAAAGCACGGGCCAAAAATCCTCCGCGTGCCGCCAAAGACAAAAGCCGCATGCTGGAGGTAATCCATTGCTGAGATTCTCCGTTTTGCCCAACAGGCATAAAAAATTCAATTGCTCTTTCAACTTGTATCGCTTGTCCTTTCACCATGCCAGCTACGGGCAAAAATGAAATGATGAGATACAAGGTCTTGAGTCCGTCTTGGGTCCAATAATTGATTTTTTCTGCCACTGCAGGCAACTCGCCATGAGGACGTCGATCGACTACGCAGCGGTTTGGATCTACTTCAGATGAGGCATCTGTATTTGCGCCTAGCGCGGCTTGCGTTTCATCAGTTGTGGCACTCACTTGCAACACCGAACCCAAAATAGCGTTGGGCCGATAAGTGGCCAAGCCTTTTAAATGCGCGGACCAAGCTTGCATGTACAAATGAGAAAATTCTTCAAAGGGGCATTCTTCAGGTACGTTGACAGTTTTAGAAATGGCTGTGTCAACGAAGGGCTGAACTGCTGCCATCATGGCAATGTGATCTTGTGCCGACATCTCAAGCGCCGTCACAAAGGCAGGTGGCAACTGATCGACATCGCCACCCAACTCACGGTAAACACGCCAAGCATGATCTTGCACCATGTATTCGCGGGTACCACCATCAATCTCGCGTTTTTTTCGGATGTAGTTCCATGAGAACGCTGGCTCGATGCCGTTGGATGCATTGTCTGCAAAGGCCAAACTGACGGTGCCTGTGGGTGCAATAGACAGCAAATGGCTGTTGCGCAAACCGTGGCGTGCAATGCCCTCTCGAATTTCATCGGGCAAGCGACTGGCAAACCCTGTACCGCTTAGATACGCATCGACATTGAGCAACGGAAAGCTGCCGCGCTCGCGTGCCAGCTCAATCGAGGCCGCATAGGCGGTGTCGCGCATCACGCGTGCAATATCAGCAGCAAACAGGCGGCCAACCTCGCTGTTGTAGGGCAGGTTAAGCATCACCAATGCATCACCCAATCCTGTAAAACCAACACCAATACGGCGTTTGCCTTCAGCTTCCATGGCTTGCTCGGGCAATGGCCAGTGCGTCAGGTCTAGCACATTGTCTAGCACCCTAACTTGCGTGAACACAGCTTGTACAAAGGCCTCAAAATCGAAGGCAGGTGCGGTGCCATTCAAACCAAAAGGATGCTGTACAAACTTAGGCAAAATAACGGGTCCTAAATCGCAACAGCCATACGGTGGGAGCGGTTGTTCGCCACAAGGGTTGGTGGCCTCCAATGTTTCGCAATAAGCCAAATTGTTATCGCGGTTGATGTTGTCCAAAAACAAAATGCCGGGCTCGGCAAAGTCGTAGGCTGACTGCATCACGGTCTGCCAGATTTCTCTAGCGGGTATTTCTGCGTAAACCCATTGACCATCGTGCCGCTGCGTCACACCCTGCGCCATCAACAACACACCAGGCCGAGCTTTGTGAATCAACTGCCAAGGTAAATCATGTTGTACCGCATTCATGAATTCATCGCTAACCCCTACCGACACATTGAAGTTATTCCAGCGCCCTGGCGTTCTTTTGGCCGTGATGAATTCAAGCACGTCGGGGTGATCAATTCTGAGAACACCCATCTGTGCACCCCGTCTTGCGCCAGCACTTTCCACAGTGGAGCATGACTGATCAAACACATTGATATAACTGCAAGGACCTGAAGCCAATGAAGCTGTGCCTTTCACCCTAGCCCCTCTCGGCCTAACGTGCGAGAAGTCATAGCCCACACCGCCGCCTCGCCGCATGGTTTCTGCGGCTTGTTTGAGCGCCTCGTAAATACCTGGCAGGCCATCCTCATCTATACCTTGAATGCAGTCGCCCACAGGTTGTACAAAGCAGTTAATCAAGGTGGATTGAATGTCGGTACCGGCTGCACTCATGATGCGCCCTGCGCCAATGGCACCCGCATGCATGTTGGCCAGAAAAACTTGTTCAAAATGTGCGCGGCGTTCTGGTTTTTCAACCGAGGCCAAGCCCTTGGCCACGCGCTGGTAAACAGCGTCAATGGACTGCTCGCCATCTTTGGCGTATTTTTCGAGCAGAACGTCTACAGAAATTTCTTGAGGTGGCGCCGCAAAAATGCCAGAAGAAAAAGGATCGCGAGGTTGGGTCTCTATGGGCATGTGGGTCTCAAGTTTCCAGTTGAA
>CAXNGF010000089.1:0-7577 GCA_964201905.1 Limnohabitans sp.
ACGCGAATGCCTTCGCCTGCAACTTCCTTGGCCAAACCCAGTGTGAAACTGTCAATGGCACCCTTGGCGGCTGCGTAATCCAAGTATTGGCCGGGCGAGCCCAAGCGTGCGGCTGCGCTCGAGAGATTCACAATGCTGCCGCCTTGACCGCCGTGCAGGGTGCTCATTTGCAAGATGGCTTCACGGGCACACAGCATGGATCCGAAAACGTTGATGTCAAACATTCTGCGCCAGCGCGCCATGCTCATTGCATCCAAGCGAGCAGAAACGTCTACAACGCCCGCATTGTTGACCAAGCCTTGAAGAGGCCCCAACTCGGTACGCACTTTTTGGAACATCGCCAGCACTTGGTCTTCTTGTGCAACATCGGCTTGCACGGACATGGCGCGGCCACCTGCAGCTTCAATTTGCTGAACAACGCTGTCTGCAGCTTGAGCATTGGCGCTGTAATTGACAGCCACATCCCAGCCCTTTTGGGCCGCCAAAATACAGCTTGCAGCACCAATGCCGCGACTGCCTCCGGTAACCAATAAAACTTTGCGCATGGCTTGTCTCCTGCAGAATTGTGGCCAAACTGTTAAAACAGTTGATTGTTGGTTAATTTAACTGCGCAGATTACCCTATGTAGGAGCCTTTTGTGAGTCACTCAGTCGACTATTATTTCGCCCCCCAAAGCCCATGGGCATATTTGGGGCATCAACGTTTTCATAACATTCTCAAGAAATCAGGCGCATCTGTTCGCGTCATGCCCTTCGATTTGGGGGGCAAGGTATTTCCAATTTCCGGGGGCTTACCCTTGGGGCAGAGAGCGCCTCAGCGACAAGCCTACCGTTTGACGGAGCTTGAGCGCTTCAGCAAATGGTTGGGCGCGCCCTTGCATCTCAAGCCCACTTTTTTTCCTGTCAGCGGTGATGATGCTGCCAAATTGATCATTGCGGTCGACATGGCGGTCGGTGCCGATGCGGCCATGAACATCAGTGGCGCTATTCTGTCCGCGGTTTGGTCTCAGCAACGCAACATTGCCGATGAAAAAACCTTGGTTGAACTGCTCCATGAGCAACACTTGCCAGCGGCGTGCTTAGAGCAGACATACAGCCAAGCCGTCCACGAGCGCTACGAGTCCTATACCCAAATGGCCATTGATGCAGGCGTTTTCGGTGCGCCAAGTTATGTATTGGACGGAGAAATTTTTTGGGGCCAAGATCGGCTTGATTTTGTTGAGCGTGCGCTCGCACTTTAATCATGTTTCACGGCGTTCAGGCCGATGTGGAAATGGGCTGTGCAGAGGCCGGCATCGGCTTTGGCTTTTTTCAAAGCGCATTTAGCCTAAAGCGATAGATGTCGTCACTTGCCTGATCGCGCCAAATACCGTTTGCGCCAAAAAAACCAAGCCAAAGAAGACGCGATCAGCGCCATGCTACTCAGTGCCCACCAAAAGCCAGCCTGAGCATGCATGAGTGGAATGACATCAAAGTTCATGCCAAAAATAGCCGCGATCAAATTCAAGGGCAGAAAAATGGCGGTGATAGAGGTCAGCGTTCGCATGGTCTCGTTGGTGCGATTGCTTTGGGCATTAAAGTGAATTTGCACGGCAGTTTCAATGCTGTGCTCTAAGCGCCGCACGTGGTGGACCACGCGGTCAATGTGCTCTAGTACATCGCGGCTTCGCACTTTAAGAATTTCATGCTCTTTGATCGAAATGTTGGAAAGAGGTGGCGCCCAAGTGTTCAAGGATTCCAGCCAATCTTGCATGGCACTTCGTTGGTCTTCGCAAATTTCATCGAGGTGGTGCAAGGACAGGCGCGCCTCTAACAACGCAGACCAATTGTTAAATCGCGTATCTGGGTTGATAAGTTCGGCTTGCCAATGGTCGAGTTGGCGCGAGAGATCCCGGCGCAAATCCAAATAGGCATCGACCACTTGGCTGACCATTCGAAGCATCAAATCAGCGGGGCTCACAGGAATGCCTCTCGCGCCAATAGAGCGATCGTCGATGGCCCCGTGCTCTGCGCCTTGGCCGCCAACCTGACCCGAGGGCTTATTGACTTGAGATGCTTGGCCAGCCGACATCAGCCGAGCGGCGTAGGCCTCTCGAATGGCGCAATCGTCAGGATGAAGCGTGAGCAAGACATTGTCGAAAACAGCAAACCCAATGGGGCTCGTGTCGACACGGCGCAGAGCGGGTGGGCCCCTCAGCTTGGACTTGGGTTTTTGAAGGCTCTGATTATCAGATTTTTCGGTTTCGCGGTTGGCATTGGCTAAGCGCCTAAAGACCAAAATATCGTAGTAAGACGTTAAGTCAAAACGCGAAGGAAGTTGACTGTTTAGCAAATCAGAGACATGCAAGTCCAGCAGGTTGTGCCCGTTCAATTGAAACAGGGCTTGTTGAATTTGAGCCTGCTCCGTTTGAAAAAAAGTACGGGAACACGCTACCCAAACAAAACCGTTCTCGGGCAGCGTTTTGGGCATGGACAAGGTTTCTTGGACTTGCAGTCCAGTGACCGTAAAAACGCGCATGTGTTGTGGGCTTGCTTGTTGGCTTAGGCCATCAGGCCTTGGCTAGCAAGCGAGCAGCATCGCGGGCAAAGTAGGTCAAGACACCATCTGCGCCGGCCCGCTTAAAAGCCAACAAACTCTCCATCATGACGCCATCATGGTCAAGCCAGCCATTTTGGGCTGCCGCTTTAAGCATGGCATATTCGCCTGAAACTTGATAGGCGAAAGTGGGCACACCAAACTCATCTTTCACACGCCGCACTACATCCAAGTAAGGCATACCAGGTTTGACCATGACCATGTCGGCACCTTCGGCAATGTCGAGCGCCACTTCGCGCAAGGCTTCGTTGGTGTTGCCTGGGTCCATTTGGTAAGTTTTTTTGTTGCCCTTGCCCAGGTTGGCAGCGGAGCCCACGGCGTCTCGGAAGGGGCCGTAAAAAGAGCTGGCATATTTGGCGCTGTAAGCCATGATTTGCGTGTGCACATGCCCCTTGTTTTCAAGCGCCTGACGAATAGCGCCAATGCGACCGTCCATCATGTCGCTGGGGGCTACCATGTCTACGCCGGCATCGGCTTGCACCATGGCTTGCTTAACCAATTGCGCCAGCGTCAGGTCGTTCAAGATGTAGCCATCATCATCCAGCCAGCCATCTTGGCCGTGGCTGGTGAAAGGATCTAAGGCCACGTCAGTCATGATGCCGAGTTCGGGGAAATTCTTTTTCAGAGAGCGAACAACGGTGGGCACCAAGCCTTCGGGGTTCAATGCTTCGTTGCCATAAGGGTCCTTCAATGAACTGTCGATGACGGGGAAAAGGGCCATCACAGGAATGCCCAACTTCACGCAGTCTTCTGCCACGGGCATTAACAAATCCAAACTCAAACGCTCTACCCCTGGCATCGAGCCAACGGCTTGGCGTTGATTCTTGCCGTCCAAGACAAAGACGGGATAAATGAGGTCGTCGGCAGTGAGTTGATGCTCGCGAACCAAGCGCCGCGAATAATCGGTGCGACGTAAACGGCGTGGGCGACTTAAGGGGTAGGGTGTGTGTATCAAGGTCATTTGAAAATTGTGCCTGATCTTTGCCACATTCGGCGCATTTCCGAGGCTCATAGGCAAGAAATTTATGACCTAATAAGCTAGCCAACTTGTGCCCCATTGAGCGACGGGGCTACACTTAGGGCATGCTCTGGATCAAAGCCTTTCACATCATTTTCGTGGCCAGCTGGTTTGCCGGTCTGTTTTATTTGCCCCGAATATTTGTCAATTTGGCCATGGTGCCAGATGAGTCTGAGGCCGAGCGCGCCAGGCTATTGCTCATGTCTAGAAAACTATTGAGATTCACCACCTTGCTGTCGGTACCGGCCATTGCCTTAGGCGTTTGGTTATGGTGGGGGGTTGGTATTGGTTGGGGGCCTGGCAACGCATGGATGCATGCCAAATTGGCTTTGGTGCTCTTGATTGTTGGCTACCACCATTCATGCGGTCGAATTCTGAAAAAATTTGAGGCTAAGCAAAACACGCACAGCCATGTTTGGTACCGCTGGTTCAATGAGGCGCCAGTCTTGATGCTGGTGGCAGTCGTCATCTTGGTGGTCGTCAAGCCTTTTTAAACCAACCCATCCAGCAAGATGAAAAAGACCGCGGCATGGCCATTGGCAGCAATTTATGCCGCACTGATCATCTATGCCAGTCTTTATCCCTTCCAAAATTGGCGCTCACAAGGGGTAGATTGGCTGGCGTTTGTGTTGGCACCTTGGCCCAAGTATTGGACAGGCTTTGACGTTCTTTCTAACGTGTTGGGTTATGCACCTTTAGGTTTTATCGTGGCGTTGGCGCTTCAACGAAGCGCTAGGCACTGGCCGGCCGTGGGACTGACTTTGGCCTTGGGCTCTTTGCTTGCATTAGGCATGGAAAGCTTGCAGCTCTTTTTACCCGCACGTGTCCCCTCCAATGTGGATTGGGGTTTGAACAGCGTTGGCACTTTGGCAGGGGCAGGCGCGGCTTGGACCATGGAGCGATTTGGATTCTTAAATCGCTGGAGTCGTTTTAGAGCCAATTGGTTTGCCTCAGATGCGCAGGGCTCATTGGTCCTGCTTGCCTTGTGGCCCATCGCATTGCTCTTTCCGGCACCGGTGCCTATGGGCTTGGGTCAAGTTTTAGAACGTGCAGAAGATGCGTTGGCCTTGATGTTGCAAGAAACACCTTGGTTGGATTGGCTGCCTGTTCGCGAAGTTGAGTTGCAACCCTTGCTGCCGGTTTATGAAGTTTTGTGTGTCAGCCTTGGCCAGTTGCTGCCTTGCCTGCTGGCGTTCAGCTTGATCCGCCATTTGCACCAAAAAGCAGTGGCTTGGTTGGTTTTGACGGGATGCGGCCTGTTGTTCACTGCCTTGTCTGCCGCTTTGACTTATGGCCCTTCCCATGCTTGGGAGTGGTTGTCTGCGCCCGTGCAAATGGCGCTTGTACTGGCAGCAGTCGTGGCATTGCCCTTGATGTGGCGAACAGAAAAAACACTTCAAGTCTTGGCACTGGTGGGGCTGGTTCTACAACTCACCCTGCTCAACAACGCTTCAGCAAACGCTTACTTTGCCTTGACCTTGCAAAATTGGGAGCAAGGTCAATTTATCCGCTTCCACGGTCTGATTCAGTGGCTGGGTTGGTTATGGCCCTTTGCTTTGCTGGTTTATTTGATGCGCTGTTTGTCTGCCTCCCGCCCCACTAAAATGTCAGCATGAGTGAATCCAAACCTGCCCCATCTGATGTTGTGCCAACAACGCAGCCTGCCAAGCCTTATTACGAGCGCCATATATTTTTCTGTTTGAATGAAAGAAAAAATGGCGATGCTTGTTGCGCGCTTCAAGGCGCCCAAGCGGCCTTTGACCATTGCAAAGCTCGCGTCAAAAGTCTGGGGCTTTCCGGCCCTGGTCAAGTCCGAGTGAACAAAGCAGGGTGCCTAGATCGGTGTGCGGGTGGGCCGGTCGCTGTGGTGTATCCAGAGGGAACTTGGTACAGCTTTGTCGACAACTCTGACATCGATGAAATCGTTGAAAGTCATTTAAAAAATGGCCAACCCGTCACGCGATTGATAACGCCTCCTGAAGTCGGCCGCTGATGAATGGCGCAACGCAGAACATGCCACTCCAAGGCCCGTCGGGCCATTTAGAGGGCCTGTGTGATGTGCCAGTGGGTGGTGTTTTTCAAGGCACAGCTGTCATTGCTCACCCACACCCTTTGTTTGGCGGCACGATGCAAAACAAAGTGGTTCAAACTTTGGCCAAGGCGTTTGTTCAAAATGGCTGGCGCGCAATTCGATTTAATTTTCGAGGTGTGGGTGCAAGTGAAGGCACCTACGACGAAGGCCGCGGTGAAGTCGACGACCTGATGAGCGTGATCCAAGCCACTTGCGAAACGGCGCAGCCCATGGCCCTTGCTGGATTTTCATTTGGCGCGTATGTCACAAGTCACGCTGTTGCTCGCTTATCAGCCGCCAACCAGCTCGAAAAATTGATTCTCGTCGGCACTGCTGCCTCGCGCTTTCAGGTTGCGCCAGTGCCCCCCGAGTTGCATGACAAAACCTTGGTCTTGCATGGCGAAGTGGACGACACCGTGCCCCTGGCCAGCGTGATGGATTGGGCACGGCCGCAGTCTTTGCCCGTGACAGTCATTCCTGGGGTTGAACACTTCTTTCACGGACAGTTGCCCTTACTTCGATCTTTGATCAGTCGCCACCTGCGGACTTGATTGTTAAAAAAATCTCACCATGACATTGTTGCTATTTAAACCTTGCCAAAACACCATGCGAGCCTTGTTTGCTGTTGCCTTTTCGGCGTTCGCGGCGGCTTGGATGCCCTTGCAAGCGCATGCCCAAAGCCCCGCACCTGAGGCGCCTGAAATTGCGGCAAAGGCTTATTTGTTGCTAGATGTCACGGCCAATCAAATTTTGGCCTCGCGCGACCTGGACATGCCCGTGGAGCCTGCCTCACTGACCAAACTTATGAGTGCTTATTTGGTGTTTGATGCCTTGAGGTCGAAGAAAATCGACTTGAAACAAACATTGAGCGTAAGTGAACGTGCTTGGAAAATGCCTGGATCGCGCATGTTCATTGACCCCAAAATGAAAGTGCCGGTTGAAGACTTGATCAAGGGCATGATTGTTCAATCGGGCAATGACGCCACCATGGCACTGGCCGAAGGTGTGGGCGGCACAGCCGAACGCTTTGTTCAGATGATGAACGAGCAGGCCAAGGTGCTAGGGATGAACAGCACCAGTTACAAAAATCCTGAAGGCTTGACCGAAGCGGGGCACACCACCACCGCGCGCGATTTGGGCACATTGACCCTGCGTTTGATGCGTGACTTTCCAGAATATGTCGGAACTTATGCCATTAAAAAATACCGCTACCCAGGCACACCGGCAGCCAATGAAAACAACCGCAACTTGCTGCTTTTCAAAGATCCTACCGTGGATGGTTTGAAAACTGGCCATACCAACGCTGCAGGGTATTGCTTGGTGGCAACTGCCAAACGTGATTTTCCCAATGTGGGCCAACGCCGTTTGATGGCCATTGTGCTTGGGACCAGCAGCGAAATTGCACGCGCCAATGAAGCTCAAAAACTGCTTAACTGGGGCTATACCGCGTTTGAGGCGGTCAAATTGTTTGACGCTGGGCAAGCCGTGGCCACCCCTGCAATTTGGAAAGGCAAGGCTTCCACAGTCAAACTGGGCCGCGCCGATGCGCTGGTGGTGGCCGTTCCAACAGGTTCTGCTGCCCAAATCAAAACCCAATTGGCCCGCCCAGATCCCTTGGTGGCGCCAGTCAACAAGGGTCAGACCATCGGTAGCCTCAAAGTGTTCCGTGGCGAGCAGCTTTGGGTCGATATGCCTTTGCAGGCCTTGGACGCCGTCGAGCAGGCAGGCGTGCTGGGCCGTGCTTGGGATGCTTTGCGTTTATGGATCAAGTAAGAAAAGTTGGTACTTGCAAACTTTGATCTAGAGTGTCCGGCAGAATAAAATTTTGCCTTGGCCTTGTTCCAGCGCTATACTAGAAGGCTTTTCCGCATTTGGAGCGGAGAAGATTCTTTT
>CAXNGF010000090.1:0-7575 GCA_964201905.1 Limnohabitans sp.
CAATGTCAACATTTTGGTTTTTGCAAAATGCGCGTCATCGGGTTTGATGCTGGCTTCAATGTCTTCCAAAGCCAAACTGCCATCGGCTTGCTGCGTCAGTGGCTGCGGCTGGACGCTGCCAAACACCGCTGCTCCGCCACCTTCCCACCTGTAGCTGTGGGCCATCTGCCCCACAATGTATTCGTCACCCCGCTGGCAGTGCGACAAGATGCCACACAAATTACTTTGCGTGCCAGTGGACATGAAAAGGGCTGCCTCAAAGCCCAACATCTTGGCTGTTTTTTCCTGCAACTCATTTACACTGGGGTCGTCGCCATACACATCATCGCCTACCAATGCTTGGCTCATGGCTTCACGCATGCCGGCTGTTGGTCGAGTGACTGTGTCGCTTCGAAGATCGACACGCTCTGAAAAATGAATGGTGGTGTTCATGTCAGTGTTCTTCCAAGAAGTTTTTCAGCATGGCATGGCCATGCTCTGTGAGAATGGATTCGGGGTGAAACTGAACCCCTTCAATGGCCAAGCTTTTGTGGCGCACACCCATGATTTCACCATCATTGGTCCAAGCTGTCACCTCCAAATCGGCTGGGCAACTTGCACGCTCAATGGCCAGGGAGTGATAACGGTTGACTGTGAATTTTTCTGGCAGGTTTCTAAACACACCCTGCTGCGTGGTTTGAATGACACTGGTTTTGCCGTGCATTAGTTCTTGTGCTCGCACAATCTTGCCGCCAAAAGCAGCGCCAATGCTTTGATGGCCCAAGCACACGCCCAAAATAGGCAGCTTGCCTGCAAAGTGCCGAATGGCCGCCACAGAAATACCAGCCTCTGCGGGTGAGCAAGGCCCAGGCGAGATGACCAAGCGATCGGGCTTTTTGGCAGCAATGCCCTCAAGGTCAATTTCATCGTTGCGAAAGACTTCAATGTCGGCACCAAGTTCGCCAAAGTATTGAACGATGTTGTAAGTGAAGGAGTCATAATTGTCGACCATCAACAGTTTGATTTTTTTCATGTTGATTACTCCAAGCCTTCTTCCACCAACTCACTGGCACGCAACAAGGCGCGCGCTTTGTGCTCGGTTTCTTTCCACTCTAACTCTGGCACTGAGTCGGCCACCACGCCAGCTGCAGCTTGCACGTACAAGGTTTGATCTTTGATGATGCCTGTGCGAATGGCAATGGCCACATCCATGTCGCCTGCGTAGCTTAGATAGCCACAAGCACCGCCATACACACCGCGCTTCGTAGGCTCGAGTTTGTCGATGAGTTCCATGGCATGAACTTTGGGTGCGCCTGTGAGTGTGCCAGCTGGGAATGTGGCCTTGAGCACATCCATGTTGGTCATGCCCTCTTTCAAAATACCTTCGACATTGCTTACGATGTGCATCACATGGCTGTAGCGCTCAACCGCAAAAGCTTCGGTCACTTTCACGGAGCCTACTTTGGCAATGCGACCGATGTCGTTGCGCGCCAAGTCAATTAGCATGACGTGCTCGGCTCGCTCTTTGGGATCGTTTACCAACTCGAGTTCAGCCGCCTTGTCTTTTTCAGGTGTTGCGCCGCGTGGCCTTGTGCCGGCCAGGGGTCGAATGGTGACTTTCACACCTTCTTCGGTTTGCTCTTGGCGTACCAAAATTTCTGGGCTGGCACCCACCACATGGAAGTCGCCAAAATTGTAGAAGTACATGTAGGGGCTGGGGTTGAGGGACCTGAGCGCACGGTACAAAGACAAAGGGCTTTCGGTAAAGCGCTTTTTAATGCGCTGACCCACCTGCACCTGCATGAAGTCGCCTGCTGCAATGAGCTCCTTGGCTTCCAACACTGCCTTCAAATAATCTTCTTTTTTGAAGTCACGTTCAGAAGGATAAGTTTGAGTTGGCACAACCACCGGTGCGCTGACTGAATACTTCAATTGCTCTTTCAAGTCACGCAAACGTTTTTTGGCTTTGGCATAAGCTTCGGGCACGCCAGGGTCTGCATAGACCATCAAATAAAGTTTGCCGGACAAGTTGTCAATCACGGCCAACTCTTCGCATTGCAGCAGCAAAATATCGGGTGTGCCCAAGGTATCGGTTGGGCATGACCTCTCTAATTTTTTCTCGATGTACCGCACCGCGTCGTAACCAAAGTAACCAGCCAAACCGCCGCAGAAGCGCGGCATGCCAGGCCTGAGCGCAACTTTGAATCGCTTTTGATACTGCTCAACGAAATCGAGTGGGTTACCGGGTGCGGTTTCAATCACAACACCATCGCTTACAACTTCGGTGCGTGCTTCATTGCCAAAGCCCTGCGCTTGTAAAAAAGTACGTGCAGGCAAACCAATAAAGCTGTAACGGCCAAAGCGTTCACCGCCGACCACCGACTCAAGCAAAAAACTGTATTTGCCGCCATCTTTGTGATGCGCCAATTTCAAATACAGCGAGAGGGGTGTTTCTAAATCTGCAAAGGCCTCTAGCATAAGAGGGATGCGGTTGAAGCCTTGTTGGGCAAGGCTTTTAAATTCTAGTTCTGTGATCACGATTGGGGCTCCGTATGTTTAGCCGGTTCATTCAAGGGGTTATGGTTCAAAAACGAACCCCACTTTGGCAGCCAAGTTGCTGCCGGTTCTAGGCAAATTTAGACTGGCTGACGCCAAGACCAGGCTCCCCGGCTCAAAACGGCCGGCAGCTGGACTGCAAAGAATGAATGAAACAAAATCATGAGGATGCCAGTGTACCAAAGCTCTGACCCTTGCTCAAAGCAGAATTTCTGCCAAAGCGTCTAGGTGGAAATCAGCCTCTACTTCGCGGATGGGTTGGCCATGGTTGTAGCCATAGGTGAGCAACACCACTTTGCAGCCGGCAGCTCGGGCCGCTTGGGCGTCGTTGCTTGAATCGCCCACCATCAACACTTGATGCGGCGCAAAACCCAGCGCCTCGCAGGTTTTGTGCAAGGGCAAGGGGTCGGGCTTTTTGCGCTCAAAGGAGTCCCCACCAAACACAATGGGGAAGAATTCAGCCAAGCCTTTTTGCTTGAGCAGGGTTTGGGCCAAATCTTTGGGTTTGTTGGTCAAGCACGCCAGAGGCAAGCCCATGGCCGCCAAGCCCTCGAGCCCTTCAAATACGCCTGGATAAACCGCGCTGGCCTGGCCATTCACGCGAAGGTAATGCGCTTGGTAAATTTCCCAAGCTTGGTGAAGTTGAACTTGGGTGGGCTGAGCTTCGGGGGAATGCAAATCAGCATTTGCAACCAAAGACATTTGCCGCTTGAGAACGCATTGAATCAGGTGCTCAGACCCCTTGCCCACCATGCCCTCAAGGTACTCGCGCCCCATGGGCGGCAGATTTAAATCCTGGAGCATCAAGGCCACCACAGCATCAAAGTCACCCATGGTGTCGACCAGCGTGCCATCGAGGTCGATCATGCAGGCCTCAACCTGCATGCCTAACAAATTAGCCACCGCTCAACTCCTGGCGCATGGCTTGAATGACAGCGGCGTAGTCGGGTTTGCCAAAAATAGCACTGCCCGCTACGAAGGTATCGGCGCCGGCATCGGCCACGCGGCGAATGTTGTCAACCTTCACGCCGCCATCGACTTCAAGTCGAATGTCTTTGCCCGAAGCATCAATCCATTTGCGTGCAAGTTCAATTTTGCGCAACGCGCTCTCAATGAAACTCTGACCGCCAAAGCCCGGGTTGACCGACATGATCAAAATAAGGTCAATGTCTTCGATGACCCACTCCAATACGTCAAGCGACTCGGCTGGGTTGAACACCACGCCGGCCTTGCAACCCTTGGACTTGATGGCTTGCACACTGCGGTGCACATGGGTGGAAGCATCGGGGTGAAAACTAATGAGGTCGGCACCGGCATCGGCAAAGGCTGCGGCCAAGGCGTCTACAGGTTGCACCATGAGATGCACATCAATGGGCACATCTTTGCCATCGGGTGTTTTGGCATGGGGCTTGAGCGCCTGACAAATCATGGGGCCGAATGTAAGGTTGGGCACGTAATGGTTGTCCATTACATCGTAGTGAATCCAGTCGGCGCCAGCGGCAATGACGTTGCGCACTTCTTCGCCCAAGCGGGCAAAGTCGGCGGACAACAGCGAAGGGGCAATGCGGTAAATGGTCATGGCCGAATTGTCTCATTTTGCGGCCCTGCTGTTGCGACAAGATGCACCCGTTTAAGACGAAATTTGGGTTGAAACTTAAGCTTTGGCTTTGGCTTGCAATTTAGATTGCGCTTGAGGTTATGCTTGGGTTTATGGGCGAGTTTGATCTGATCGAAACCTATTTCAAGCGCCCCCCGCGCCATGCCACGCTGGGGGTCGGAGACGATTGCGCGCTTTTGTCTGTCACAGCAGGTCAACAGTTGGCCGTCTCTAGCGACATGCTGCTCGAAGGTCGCCACTTTCTCTCGACAGTCAACCCTCAACATTTGGGGCACAAAGCGCTGGCCGTTAACCTGAGTGATTTAGCCGCTTGTGGTGCTCAACCCAAAGCCTTTTTGCTGTCGCTGGCACTGCCCGAAGTGGTACCGGATTGGCTGTCTGAGTTTTCAAAAGGCATGTGGGCATTGGCCGACGCCCATCATTGCGATTTGATTGGCGGCGACACCACACGCGGGCCCTTGAACATTTGCATCACCGTCTTGGGTGAAGTGCCACAAGCCATGGCTTTGCTGCGCAGCGGTGCCCAAGTGGGCGACGACATTTATGTCAGTGGTCATTTAGGCGATGCGCGTTTGGCCTTGGAGGTTTTTCGAGGTACTTTGAGTGTGCCGCAAGCGGTGTTGGAAGTCGCCCGGATACGCATGGACAAACCCACGCCCAGAGTGGCGCTAGGTTTGGCACTGCGCGGCCTTGCTCACGCTGCCGTCGATGTCAGCGATGGCTTGCTGGGCGATTTGCAACACATCTTAAAAGCCAGTGGCGTGGGAGCAGAAATTGACACACAGCAAGTGCTAAACACGATGGCGTGCGCTCAAAGCTCAGGCTTAACCCAAGATGAGTTGCTGCGTCTCACATTAGCCGGCGGTGATGATTACGAGTTGGTTTTCACGGCGCCTGAAACTCAACGCCAAGCCATTGGCGCCGCCAGCGCAAGTTCGGCCACCCCGGTCACGCGCATTGGCAAAATCACAGCACCTTCCAATTTAAGCTTGCTTGACAGCAAAGGCCAGCGCCTGCCCAATTCGTTTGATTCTTTTGACCACTTCAAAACACCATGAGACCTGATGCCAGCTTCATGGTTCGACATCCAGCACATTGGATTGCGCTGGGCTTTGGTTCTGGACTTTCACCGAAAGCACCTGGCACCATAGGCACGCTTTGGGCGTGGCTCAGTTGGTGGACGTTTCAAGATTTTTTCTCTGTTGGCGAACAAGCTGTGATCATTTTGTTGGCCAGCTTGGTAGGTGTTTGGGCATGCAAAGTGACGGCCCAGAATTTGGGAATCTCTGACCCGGGTGCCATCGTCTGGGACGAGGTGGTGGCCTTTTGGTTGGTGCTGATGCTGCTGTCACCTGCCGATTTCAAAACCCAACTGCTGGCCTTTGCATTGTTCAGATTCTTTGATGCGGTCAAACCAGGCCCCGTGGCATGGGCCGACCAATTGTTCAAAGGATTTGGTTGGCGCGGTGCGTTTGGCATTTTGTTCGATGATTTCGTCGCAGCTTTTTGCACGCTGCTTTGTTTTGCAATTTGGAGAGCCTGGTGACACCCTACCTCGAATCACTTTGTGAATCACTTGCCCAAGTTTTGCTTGCAAACAAACTTTGCATGGCCACAGCCGAGAGTTGCACAGGTGGCTTGATTGCCGCCAGTTGTACCCAATTGTCTGGGTCCAGTGTTTGGTTTGAACGTGGGTTTGTGACCTATTCCAATGCAGCCAAATCTGAGTTGCTGGGCGTGCCTTCTTCTCTCATTGAGGTGCATGGTGCTGTGAGTGAGGAAGTTGCCAAAGCCATGGCCATGGGCGCTTTGAAGCACTCAGCGGCCGATTGCAGCGTGGCTGTCACGGGCGTTGCCGGCCCGACAGGTGGCTCTGCTGCCAAACCTGTGGGCACGGTTTGGTTGGCTTGGGCATGGCGTGACTCGCAGCAAGCCATGCACTGTGAAGCCATGCTTCAGCAATTGAAGGGAACGCGCTCTGAGGTTCGCTATGCAAGCGCCGAGTTGGCGCTTGCTCACTTAAGCGTGGTAGCGAAAAAGACAATTGCCATGCTTCAAAAATAGGCAAAAAAATACCCACCGAGGTGAGTATTTTTCAATTAACTACAAGATCTGGTCTTGGTTTAATTTGGTTGCGGGGGCCGGATTTGAACCAACGACCTTTGGGTTATGAGCCCAACGAGCTACCAGACTGCTCCACCCCGCGGTAAAAACGAGAGTATACCTTGCTACGCAGCTTTAATACTTAAGAATTTAAAATTAAAGCTGAGACAGCTTCATTTACGCGGCAGGCGCTTGATCGGCCACATCAGGACGATCAACCAATTCAACCAAAGCCATGGGTGCGTTGTCGCCAACGCGGTAACCCATTTTCAAGATGCGTGTGTAACCACCGGGGCGCTTGTTAAAGCGGGGGCCGAGGTCTGTGAACAGCTTGGTCACGCGGTCGCGATCGCGCAGGCGGTTGAAAGCCAAGCGGCGGTTGGCCACTGTGTCGACCTTGGCCAATGTGATCATAGGCTCGATCACACGGCGCAGTTCTTTGGCCTTTGGCACTGTTGTTTTGATGACTTCGTGCTCAATGATGGAGTTCATCATGTTTTGCAACATTGCCAAGCGGTGTGAGCTTGTGCGGTTTAATTTACGTAGTCCGTGTCCGTGACGCATGGTGCTATTCCTTTCTTTATTAATCAGGCAGCCGAATCAGGTACTGCCCGTGCACTGCCCACCTCTTTGGTGCAGGTGGGACTTTTTGAAACGCAGTGTGAGCTGCGTTTAAATTAACGCTTTTCCAAACCGGCAGGTGGCCAGCTTTCGAGCTTCATGCCCAAAGTCAAACCGCGAGAAGCCAAAACTTCTTTGATTTCGTTGAGTGACTTGCGACCCAGGTTGGGGGTCTTGAGCAATTCGTTTTCGGTACGCTGAATGAGGTCGCCGATGTAGTAAATGTTTTCTGCTTTGAGGCAGTTGGCAGAGCGAACGGTAAGTTCGAGCTCGTCCACGGGGCGCAGCAAAATAGGATCGAAGCTGCTGGCGCCACCGCGTTGTGCGGGTGCGTCAAAGGCAGACAATTCGCTGCCTTCGAGCTGTGCGAACACAGCCAATTGCTCAACCAAGATTTTGGCTGAAGAGCGCACTGCGTCTTCAGCGCTGATGGCACCGTTGGTTTCCATCTCAATGACCAATTTGTCAAGGTCGGTACGCTGCTCTACGCGAGCGCTTTCGACTGTGTAGCTCACACGCTTCACAGGTGAGAAAGAGGCGTCAAGAACCATGCGACCAACTGACTTGGTAGGCTCGTCTGCAAAACGGCGCATAGAACCTGGCACATAGCCACGGCCTTTTTCAACCTTAATTTGCATGTCGAGTTTGCCGCCATGTGACAGGTTGGCAATGATGTGCTCAGGATTGATCACTTCGAC
>CAXNGF010000091.1:0-7551 GCA_964201905.1 Limnohabitans sp.
ACATCATCTTGACCGGCGCTTCATTTGCCGCCAATGCATTCCCTCGCTTGGCAGTGAACTACTACCCCTTCACATTTCGCGATGCAGACCATGTCCTGAAATATGGCAAGAGCGATATTTTTAAGGAACTGGCCGAGGGCTACAAAAAAGCCACCAATGGCAACACCATCACTGCCATGACTTACTACGGCGTGCGCCACTCCACCAGCAACAAGCCTTTCAAAAATTGTGATGAGATGAAGGGCCTGAAAATGCGCGTGCCTGATGCACCTGCCTACACAGCGTTGCCTAGGGCTTGCGGCGCCAACCCCACCCCAATTGCTTTTGCCGAAGTGTATTTGGCCTTGCAAAATGGCACGGTGGACGCACAAGAAAATCCACTGCCCACCATTGAAGCCAAGAAGTTTTATGAAGTGCAAAAGCACATCATCCTGACGGGTCACATTGCCGACGCATTGCTTACCGTGGTTGCGCCAGGCGCCTTGAGCAAAATGACCCCTGCTGAGCAAAAGATCTTGGGCGAAGTCACGCAAGAAGCAGCCGAAAGAGCCAGTGCTCAAATTCGCAAGCGTGAAGTCGAACTCGTCGAAGAATTCAAGAAGAAAGGCATCAACATCATCACTGTAGACCGCAATGAATTTCAGCAGCGCGTCCTCAAAGCGATTGAGTTTTCTTCTATGAAATTAGACAAGAAAGACTGGGACCGTGTGATTGCCATTAAGTAAGACACATGTCCACCATTGACGACATGCCCCGTGTGATGGGCGAAGACGGAGAGTTCCACGCGCAAGACGAAGCGGTGGACCTCTCCGGTACACCGATTGAAGCCTGGGTTGCACTGGGCTTTTTTTGGCTTTTAGCTGCTACGGTTTTCTACCAATTCTTCACCCGCTATGTGCTGAACAATTCAGCCTCATGGACCGAGGAAATTGCTCGCTACTTGCTAATTGCCACAGTGTTCACGGGCGCCACCATCGGTGTGGCCAAGAACAATCACATTCAAGTCGATTTTTTCTACCGCTTCATGCCGCGCTGGCTCAGCCGGACTATGAGTGTGGTTGTCGATGTGTTGCGTGTGGTTTTCTTTGCAACAGCCAGTTTTTTGACCGTGCAAATGATGGACAAACTGGGCAACTCCAAAATGACCATCGTCGACTTGCCCATGAACTGGGTGTATGGCGTGTGTTTGTTCGGCTTTATCGCCATGGGCTTGCGCGCTATTTGGGTGATGAAAATTCACTGGCAGCGCGGTTACACCGTTTTAGAGCGTCCCGAATCTGTCATGAGCGATCGCTGATGAAACGCTTTACCCTTTAAGGCTTGCATGCTGAAAATTATCTTTTTGTTACTCATGAGCGGCGGCATACCGGTGGCCATTGCCATGGCTGGCGCCTCGCTCATCTATCTGTTTACCCACGACAGTTCGCCCCCGCTGGTGGTCATTCACCGCATGATTTCGGGCATCGACAGCTTTCCTCTTTTGGCTGTGCCCTTCTTTATTTTGGCGGGCAATTTGATGAACAACGCGGGCATCACCAACCGCATCTACAACTACGCTTTGGCCTTGGTCGGTTGGCTCAAAGGCGGTCTAGGCCATGTCAATGTGGTGGGCTCAGTGGTGTTTGCCGGCATGAGTGGCACCGCTATCGCTGACGCCGCGGGTTTGGGCACGATCGAAATCAAAGCCATGAAAGACCATGGCTACAGCACTGAATTTGCGGTTGGCGTGACGGCGGCATCGGCCACCTTAGGGCCCATCATTCCCCCAAGCTTGCCCTTTGTGATCTACGGCATGATGGCCAATGTGTCAGTGGGTTCCTTGTTTTTAGCCGGCATCTTGCCCGGCGTGTTGATGGCCCTTTTGATGATGGTCACCGTGGCTTACTTTGCCCATAAAAACAATTGGGGAGCCGATACCAAATTCAGTTGGCCGCGCGTGCTCAAAGCGCTGGCCGAGACAGCGGTCGTGGCTGGCTGGCCCTTAATGGTGTGGTGGCTGATTCAAGGCCTTGGCCTGCACCCGCAGTGGACGGTGCTGGGCGCTTTGGTCTTGCTGTTTGCTGCAGATAAATTCTTTGACTTCCAAGCTGTGCTGCCCATCATGACGCCAGTGCTCTTAATTGGCGGCATGGTCACCGGCGTCTTCACACCTACCGAAGGGGCCATTGCCGCTTGCGTTTGGGCCTTGGTTCTGGGCTTTTTTTGGTACCGCACCTTGAACTTAAAAATGTTTGTCAAGGTTTGCTTGGACACCGTAGAGACCACCGCCACGGTGTTGTTCATTGTGGCTGCTGCCAGCATCTTTGGTTGGATGCTCACGGCCACCGGCGTGACAGCGGCCATTGGCACTTGGGTGCTGGGCTTTACACAAGAGCCTTGGATGTTTTTATTGCTGGCCAATTTGTTAATGCTGTTTGTGGGTTGCTTTTTGGAGCCTACTGCAGCCATCACCATCTTGGTGCCCATTTTGGTACCCATTTGCCAGAAACTGGGCATTGACTTGGTTCACTTTGGCTTGGTCATGGTGCTCAACTTGATGATCGGTTTATTGCACCCACCCATGGGCATGGTCTTGTTTGTGTTGGCGCGTGTGGCAAAGCTTAGCGTGGAGCGCACCACCATTGCCATCTTGCCCTGGCTTGTGCCTTTGCTGGGCAGTTTAATTGTGATCACCTACGTGCCCAGTATGGTCTTGTGGCTGCCTCGTTTGGTTTATTGAACCCCTTTTAACTTTGATACGAATGAATCAATACATCCAACTCCATCCCGCCGATGACGTCGTCATTGCGCGTGCGCAATTGATCAGCGGCTCAACGGTCGCGGGTGTGGCCGTGCGCGGCTTGGTGCCACCCGGACACAAAGTGGCGCTGCATGCCGTGGCTGTTGGCCAAGCCGTACGGCGCTACAACCAAATCATTGGCTTTGCCAGCCAAGCCATTGCAGCTGGCGAACATGTGCACACGCACAACTTGAACATGGGCCCAGACAAAGGCCAATTTGAGCGCGACTATGCCGTCGGCCAAGATGTCAAACCTGAAGCTGCCAAGCTAGACGCCACATTCATGGGCATCGTGCGCCCAGACGGGCGTGTGGCCACGCGCAACTACATTGGTATTTTGTCAACAGTCAATTGTTCGGCCACCGCGGCGCGCGCCATTGCCGACCATTTTTCTCGCCGCAACAACCCTGCGGCTTTGGCCGATTTTCCCAATGTCGATGGCGTGGTTGCCTTAACGCACGGCACCGGCTGCGGCATGGCCACTGAAGGGCTGGGCATGCAACTGCTGCAGCGCACTTTGACCGGTTACGCCACGCACGCCAATTTTTGGGGCGCGCTGGTGGTGGGCTTGGGCTGTGAGGCCAACCAGCTTAGCAGTTGGCTAGAACACGGTAGTTTGCGCGCTGGCGAAAACCTCAAAGTCTTCAACATTCAAGACAGTGGGGGCACGCGTCAAACAGTCGAAAAAGGCATTGCGCTGGTGCAAGAAATGCTCCCCAAAGCCAACCTTGCTGCGCGCCAGCCATGCAGTGCAGCGCATATCACAGTGGGCCTGCAATGCGGCGGCTCTGACGGCTATTCGGGTATCAGTGCCAACCCTGCGCTAGGCGCTGCGGTAGACCTTTTGGTAGCCCACGGTGGCACTGCCATCTTGAGTGAAACACCCGAAATTTATGGCGCTGAGCATTTGCTCACACGGCGCGCGGTCAAGCCTGAAGTGGCGACCAAATTGATCGAGCGCATCAAGTGGTGGGAAGACTACACCGCCATGAACGGCGGCGAGATGAACAACAACCCTTCACCCGGCAACAAGGCAGGCGGCTTGACCACCATTTTGGAAAAATCTTTGGGCGCTGTGGCCAAAGGCGGCACCAGTAATTTGCAAGCGGTGTATGAATATGCAGAACCCGTCAACACGCATGGCTTTGTCTACATGGACACCCCAGGCTACGACCCTGTCAGCGCCACAGGCCAAGTAGCAGGTGGCGCCAATCTCATTTGCTTCACCACGGGTCGTGGCAGCGCGTATGGTTGTGCGCCCTCTCCCAGTTTGAAGTTTTCAACCAACACCGCTTTGTGGAAAAAACAATCTGACGACATGGACCTGAACTGTGGCGAGATTGTCGACGGCAGCTGCAGCATTGCCGACATGGGCCAGCGCATTTTCGACATGATATTGAAAGCGGCCTCTGGCGAACCCACCAAGAGCGAACAACATGGCTATGGGCAAAACGAGTTTGTGCCTTGGCAAGTTGGCGCGGTCATGTAAAGAAAGTGAATTCATGAGTCAATGCATTCCTGCCGCACAACTGCGGCAAAAAATTAGCCACATCATTCAATTGACTGGCAGTGAATTGGCCGAAGCAGAACAAGTGGCCGCCAATTTGGTCATGGCCAATTTAAGTGGCCATGACTCGCATGGTGTGGGCATGTTGCCGCGCTATGTCGACGCAGTGCTTGAAGGCGGCCTGATCCCCAACACGGGTGTCAAAGTGTTGCTCGACACAGGCCCCCTGGTCAACTTAGACGGTCAACGTGGCTACGGCCAAATTACGGGCGTGCAAGCCATGCAAATGGGCATTGAACGCGCCAAACAGCATGGCGTGTGCACGGTGGCGCTCAGTCGCTCGCATCACTTGGGCCGCATTGGTCACTTTGCAGAAATGGCTGTGGCGCAAGGTTTGGTGTCCATTCATTTTGTCAACGTGTTGTCGCGTCCGGTGGTGGCGCCCTTTGGCGGTGGCGATGGCAGCTTTGGCACCAATCCATGCTGCATTGGTGTGCCCATGGGCAATCGCCCTTCCTTTATTCTTGACTTTGCCACCAGCCGTGTGGCGCAAGGCAAGATGCGCGTGGCGCACAATAAAGGTGAGCAAGTACCCGATGGTTATTTGATCGATGAAAACGGCCACCCCACCAACGATCCTGGGGTGGTGGTGGTGCCTCAATCGAATGGTTTGTTTGGCGCGCTCATGACCTTTGGTGAGCACAAAGGTTTTGGCATGGCCATGGCCTGCGAATTGTTGGGCGGGGCCCTCACTGGCGGCGACACATGGCATCGTGAAGCAGATCACAAACGGGCCGTCTTGAATGGCATGCTCGTCATGCTCATCGACCCTGTTCGCTTGGGCACACAAGCTTCCTTTGAAAAAGAAGCCTTGGCCTTTGAAGATTGGTTGCGGCAAAGTCCTGATGCACCAGGCACTTCAGGCGTTCTAACGGCTGGTGAACCTGAGCGAGCAGCGCGTGTCGATCGTTTGCTAAATGGCATTTGGATTGACGACGCCACTTGGGCTGAAATTCAGGCTTCAGAAGATAAACTGAAAAATCACCATGCCTGAACTGAGGCTCTCGCGCGCAACACTGGCCCTGGTTTCTAAGTCTGTTCAAACCCCAGCCTACGCGCCAAATTCTGCCCAGCCGGGTGTGGTGCATTTGGGCTTTGGCGCCTTTCACCGCGCGCACCAAGCCATGGTGTTTGATCAGTTGTTGCGCGAGGGCGATATGCGCTGGGGCATTCATGGCGTGGGTATGACTCAGCCGGGTCTGGTCAATAAACTGCGCGCGCAAGACGGCTTGTATGCCGTGCGCGTTGCTGGTGCCAATGGCACTGAATGGCGTGTGCCAGGAGCGCTGTGGCAGACCAGCGTGGCCACCACCGAACGTCAGTATGTGTTGAACGCCATTGCAGCCAGCAGCACCCGTTGGATCACACTCACCGTGACGGAAAAAGGCTACACGCCTGCTTTGGCCCAGTTGCTGATTGATGGCTTGCGTTTGCGCCACGCTGCAGGCCAAGCGGGCCTGACCATTGCGTCGTGTGACAACTTGCAAGGCAATGGCCACAAACTCAAAGCCATCGTTCTCGCCTCGGCCACCACTCAGGATACCGAACTGATGAAATGGATCGATACCCATTGCGCATTTCCTTGCAGCATGGTCGATCGCATCGTGCCTGCAGCCACCGATGAAGTGGCAGCAGCTGCCAAGGACGCGCTGGGTGTAGCAGACGACTGCGCGCTTAGCACCGAAACATTTTGGGAGTGGGTCATCGAAGACAACTTCGCTAACCCAAACGACGCTGCTCTGCTTAGCAAGTGCGGCGTTCGCGTGACCTCACAAGTGCACAGTTATGAAGAAGCCAAGTTGCGCATGCTCAACGGCAGCCATTCGGCCATGGCGCTTATGGGTGCTGTCACTGGCAGGGCCTACATTGCGGACTGCATTGGCTCTCCTCACATTCGTGAGTTTGTTGACCGCCTCATGACCCGTGAAGTGGCACCGCATTTAAGTCGCACCGATTGGGCCGAATACCGTGACGCACTCATCCAGCGCTTTGGCAATCCTTTTTTGAAGCACAGCGTCCATCAAATTGCCACCGACAGTTCGCAAAAAATACCCCAGCGCTGGCCGCCTTCTGTGTTGGCACAAATTGCCAAGGGTAAATCGTTTGAACACCATGCTTTGGCCGCCGCTGTTTTCTTGCGCTACACCTTGGCAGTTAACGAAAAGGGGCAAACTTATGCCTTGAATGATCCGCAAGCAGAAAGCTTAATGGCAATCGGCGCAGCACAAGTGGCCACGCCCGAAGCATGCGTTCGTGCATTGCTAAGTCGGCAAGACTTGTGGGGTACGGCATTGCCGCAGTCCAATGAATGGCTTGAGCGGGTCACCCATTGGCACCATCAAGTTTTGTACATGGGCGTTGATGGCGCACTTCAATTTTTTCTCACGCTAGACGCCTAAGTTGCTGACCCACTGGTTTGCACTTTTTGATGTTGCTAAAGTTTAAAGAACGCGGGCCAAAGAAGCTTGCAAATTCTCTGAAGGCAAACGCTTAAAGCCAGACCGCGCAAAGCGTTGCATGCGGCCCATCATGAAGGCCACCAACAATGAAGCCGTTACTTGCGCATCTACTGTGGGTGTCTCACTTTGAGGACCACCATCGCGCAGTGATTGCTTGAATGCGCTTTCGAGTTTGTCAAACAGTAAATTCATGCGCTCTTGTAAACGCTCGTTTTCAAACACCAAAGCATCGCCCGTCATCACGCGCGCCATACCAGGGTTCTTTTCTGCAAATTGAAGAATGAGTGCGATGGTGCGCGCCACTTGCGCAGGGCCTGCGGGCTCGCGGTCGGCAATTTGACGCACAAACGCAAACACCGATGGCTCGACAAAATCAATCAGGCCTTCAAACATTTGTGCTTTGCTGGCAAAGTGGCGGTAAAGCGCCGCTTCACTCACACCCAATTTGGCCGACAAAGCCGCAGTGGTAATTCGTTCAGCACCTGGTTGCTCCAGCATGCTTGCCAAGGTCTGCAAAATTTGCAGACGGCGTTCACCAGGCTTAGGGCGCTTGCGGGTGGGCGCCTCAGCAGCCCCCGATGCGTCGTTTTCTGGCAAGTTTTCGGAGTTTGTTTCTGTATTCATGAAAATACCCTGCTCAATAGCTTCGAATCATGGTGCCAAAGGCTTGATCGGTCAAAATCTCAAGCAACATGGCATGCGGCACGCGGCCGTCAATGATGTGAACAGCATTGACACCACTTTTA
>CAXNGF010000092.1:0-7449 GCA_964201905.1 Limnohabitans sp.
AGTTTTGCCGCTGTCGATGTCAACAAAGCCAATGCGGCTGAACTTGATGGCATCAAAGGCATTGGGCCATCGCTGTCTGGCAAAATTTTGAAAGAGCGCAACAAAGGCAACTTCAAAGACTGGCCCGATCTCATGCACCGCGTCAACGGCATGGGCGAAAAAAGCTCAGCCAAATTTTCTGCGCAAGGGCTAACCGTCAATGGCTCGGGGTATCAAGGCGGCACCAGCGAGCCCGCTAAGCTTGTGAATACCGACAAACCCAAGTCAGGCAAATCTTAAGCTGACAGCCCGCCTCAAAAGTTGGCGACTTTATGCTTTTGGGGCGCCATAACCACCACCACCGGGCGTGTGAATTTCAAACACATCGCCCGGTAACATTTCTACCTGACCAATGTGCTTCAACACTTCGACACTGCCGTCAACTCGTCGCACTTGGTTAATACCTGGCGCACCAGGCTCACCGCCTGCAGCACCAAAGGCGGGATATAGGCGGCCATTAGACAAGATGCTGGCCGTCATGGGTTCTAAAAAACGAATGCAGCGCACACCGCCCATGCCACCTGTCCATTGCCCCTTGCCGCCTGAGCCCTCCCGCAAGGCATAACTTTCCAGACGAACAGGAAATCTAAATTCTAAAATTTCCGGATCGGTTAAACGCGAATTGGTCATGTGCGTTTGCACCACCGATGTGCCATTGAAACCGGAAGTCACATTGCCTGCATCGTCCACCATCACGCCAGCGCCACTGCCGCCTGAAATGGTTTCGTAGTATTGGTACTTGGCATTGCCAAAGGTGAAGTTGTTCATGGTGGGTTGACTGCCTGCCATCACACCCAAAGCACCAAACAAGGCGTTGGTGATGCAACTCGATGTCTCTACATTGCCCGCAACCACTGAAGCGGGGAAATTGGGATTGAGCATACAACCTGGCGGGATGATCACTTTCAAAGGCTTCAAGCATCCTGCATTCAATGGAATGTCATCGTTGACCAAACTTCTAAACACATAGAGCACTGCCGCCATGCAAACTGCAGTAGGGGCATTGAAGTTGTTGCTTTGCTGAGCGCTGGTGCCGGTGAAATCAATTTCTGCACTTCGACTTTGCACATTCACTCGAACAGCAACCTGAATTTGAGCACCATTGTCTAACTGAAAAGTGAAGGCACCATCTTTCAAACGTGTGATCACGCGACGCACAGATTCTTCAGCGTTGTCTTGGACATGGCCCATGTAGGCCTGCACCACCTCTAATCCAAATTCATCGACCATCTTGCGCAGCTCTTGCACACCTTTTTCATTGGCAGCAAGTTGGGCACGCAAGTCGGCCATGTTTTGTTGCGGATTGCGACTGGGGTATTGGCCGCTTGAAAGCAGGTCCAGCATGGTCTGCTCTTGTACAACACCTTTAGCCACCAACTTGACGTTGTTGATTTGCACACCTTCTTCTTGAATGGTGGTGGAAAACGGCGGCATAGAACCGGGCGTGGTACCACCAATGTCAGCATGGTGACCGCGCGAGCCCACATAGAACTCGGGTTGCATTGCACCCTCTAAAAACACAGGTGTGATGACCGTCACATCGGGCAAATGGGTGCCGCCGTGATACGGATCATTGAGGACATACACATCACCGCGATGCATGCTTCCCGCGTTTTCGCGAATGACGGTTTTGATGCTCTCACCCATGCTGCCCAGATGAACAGGCATATGCGGTGCATTGGCAATAAGATGGCCCTCGGCACTGAACAGGGCGCATGAAAAATCCAAACGCTCTTTGATGTTGACTGAGTAAGCGGTGTTCTGAAGTTGCAAGCCCATTTGCTCGGCAATGTTCATGAACAAATTATTGAAAACCTCTAGCAACACGGGGTCGACCGTGGTGCCAGCAGCGTGTTTGGTTTGTCGTGCTTCGATGCGATTCAAAAGCAAATGATCAAGGGCTGTAACCTGCGCTTGCCAACCAGGCTCCACCACCGTGGTGGCATTTCTTTCAGCAATGATGGCAGGGCCTGAGATCTGATCACCAATGCGCAAATCTTCACGCACGAACAAGCCAGCGTCCCACCAACGAGACTCACCATCAGAGCCGGCTGTGAACATTCGCACATTAGCGCGCTTGGGCACGTCACGCCGTGAATTGAGTGGCTTGGGTAATTCAACAGGTGTGTCACCATTAATGACAGCTTCGACAGACACCGCTTCGACCATCAAGGCCTTGCCCGTCATTAAAAATGCAAAACGTTGACGATATGCTGCTTCAAAGCCTTGTGTAATTTCAAGCAACGAACCCATGGCAACCATGAGTGCAGAGTCACTGCCCTCATAACGCACATGCACACGTTCATGCACCTCAATGGCATCGCTCAAAGCTTGCTGTGCCAAAGCCGCACGAGCAGCCTCTCCTAAGCTTTTGAGAGGCCTTAACAAAGAAGGCATGGCCTCTGGGGTTAAACGCAACTCAACGGCTTGCTCCCTCATAAGGCTTTGATCGGCCAAACCCATGCCATAGGCCGACAAGACGCCCGCCAAGGGGTGCACATAAACTTGTTTCATGCCCAAGGCATCGGCTACCAAGCAAGCATGTTGACCACCTGCACCGCCAAAGCATTGAAGGGTATAGCGCGTAACGTCATAGCCACGGGCGACCGAAATTTTCTTAATGGCGTTGGCCATTTGTTGAACTGCAATGCGCAAAAAGCCATCGGCAATCGATTCAGGTGATCGATTCATCTGTTCAGACAATGCTGCAAATTGAACAGCGACGGCTTGTGCATCAAGTCTTTGATTGCCCTCTGATCCAAAGACAGCTGGGAAAAAGTCTGGCTGCACTTTTCCCACTAACACATTGGCATCCGTCACAGCCAAGGGGCCGCCACGTCTGTAACTGGCAGGTCCTGGATTGGCGCCAGCGCTTTGAGGTCCCACGCGCAATCTGGCACCATCAAACTGAAGCAAAGATCCACCGCCAGCCGCCACCGTGTGAATGCTCATCATGGGCGCGCGCATGCGAATGCCCGCCACTTGGGTTTCAAACTCACGCTCAAATTGACCTGCATAGTGCGACACATCGGTAGAGGTGCCGCCCATGTCAAAGCCAATCACTTTGTTGTGACCTGCGCCTTCTGCCGTTCGGGCCATGCCCACAATGCCACCTGCAGGACCACTCAAAATGGCGTCCTTGCCTGCAAAGGCATGCGCATCTGTGAGGCCACCAGAAGACTGCATGAACATCAACTTGACACCAGGCATTTCATGGGCTACCTGGTTTACGTAGCGGCGCAGAATGGGAGAGAGATAAGCATCAACCACCGTGGTGTCACCGCGGCTTACAAACTTCATCAGTGGGCTGGTTTGGTGAGATGTGCTAATTTGGGTAAAACCAATTTGACGTGCTAGGTCTGCGGCCAGAACTTCGTGTTGTTGATACCGATAGGCATGCATGAACACAATGGCCACACTGCGAATGCCTGCGTCAAATTGCGCTTGCATCTGGCTGCGCAAATGATCGACATTCAAGGGCTCAATCACTTCACCTACCGATGACATCCGTTCTTGTGCCTCTACCACTTTACTGTAAAGCAACTCGGGTAGAACGATATGCCGATCAAACAAACGGGGACGGTTTTGGTAGGCAATGCGCAATGCATCTCGAAAGCCGCGGGTGGTGACCAATAAAGTACGCTCACCTTTTCGTTCCAACAGTGCATTGGTAGCCACCGTGGTGCCCATCTTGACGCAGCTCACCAATTTGGGGCTAACCGTCTCTTGGGCATTCAAACCAAGCAATTGCCGAATGCCAGCCACCGCGGCATCTTTGTACTGATCTGGATTTTCAGACAAAAGCTTGTGCGTGACCAAACTGCCATCCGGTCGCTTGCCAACAATGTCGGTGAAAGTGCCCCCTCGATCAATCCAAAATTGCCACATGTTTCTAGACGGTAAGCTCGCCATTGGTATTTCCTTTATGTCCCGTCCTAGCTTCAGCGTTTTCCCTATGCGCTCCAGCATTGAATGAGCCAAGATATTAAGCCTTTCAGACTACACTTTGTAATCTGCATTGCACGGCGGTCAAATTGGACTGTATTTTGCTTTGCAGACAATGATAATCTTGCAGCGCACTTCAACTTTTTTTACTCAACGGAGTTCATATGAAAAGACGTCATCTTTCGCTGGCACTGGTCACAGCTGTCATTGCCTTTTCAGGCTTGACATCTGCCCAAGCCCAAACCAAGTGGGACTTGCCAGCGGCATACCCTGCCAACAATTTCCACACTGAGAACTTGGTTCAATTTGCCAACGAAGTCGACAAGGCTTCCAGTGGCAAGCTGAAAATCACGGTTCACGCCAATGCATCACTGTTCAAAGCCCCAGAGATCAAGCGCGCTGTTCAAGGTGGTCAGGCTCAAATTGGTGAAATTTTGCTGGCCAATTTTCAAAACGAATGGCAATTGTTTGGTGCAGACGGCCTGCCTTTCTTGGCCGATAGCTACGAAGAATCATTCAAACTCTACAAAGTTCAACGTCCTTTCCTCGAGAAGAAGTTGAGTGAGCAAGGCATGATGCTGCTGTATGCGGTGGCCTGGCCACCTCAGGGCATCTTTGTCAAAAAACCTATTTCCTCTGCTGCCGATTTGAAAGGGGTGAAGTGGCGTGCCTACAGCCCCTCTACAGCACGCATTGCAGAATTAGTGGGTGCTCAACCCGTGACGGTTCAAGCTGCTGAGTTGTCTCAAGCCATGGCCACTGGCGTAGTTGAAAGCTACATGTCGTCTGGCTCAACAGGCTATGACAGCAAGACTTATGAGCACATCAAGTACTTTTACGACACTCAAGCTTGGCTTCCTAAAAATGCAGTCATCATGAACAAAGCTGCCTTTGATGCCCTCGATGCAAGCACCAAACAAGCGGTCTTGAAGGCCGGCGCAGATGCCGATGCTCGCGGCTGGAAAGTATCACAAGCTAAAAACGGCGAATACCTTGACTTGCTCAAGAAAAACGGCATGAACATTGTGGCGCCATCTGCTCAACTCAAAGCCGACATGAAAAAAGTCGGTGATGTGATGTTGAAGGAATGGCTTGATAAAGCAGGTTCCGAGGGCAAAGCCTTGGTTGATGCTTATAACAAGCCTTGATAGAAATGCGTGTTTTTTTAAACCGCATTTATGACAGCGCCGCCGCCTTGGCGGCGCTTTTCATGTGCGCCATGCTGGTGATGGTTTTGCTTTCCATCATTGGGCGTGAATTTAATTTTCACATTAGAGGCACCGATGCCTACGCTGGCTACTGCATGGCTGCCAGTGGGTTTTTAGCACTCGCTCACACGCTCAAGCGTGGAGAACACATTCGCGTCACTGTTTTAATCAGTCGCTTTCAAGGTGGCTGGCTCAAAGGCATCGAATTGTGGACACTGGCCATGGCCACCCTGCTTTCTTCTTTATTGGCCTACTACAGCGTGCGACTTTCTTGGCAGTCTTACACATTTCACGATATTTCTACAAGCAACGATGCAACACCTTTGTGGATTCCACAAATTGCCATGGCGCTTGGCACTCTGGTATTGGCGCTGGCCTTTATAGATGAGTTCATCTTGGAGTGCTTAGGCAAACGAGAATCTGCCCATTCAGATTCAGCGCTTCACAACGAATAAACATGAATGATCTTCTCATCACAGCCTTGCTGGTTGTCACGCTTTTTGTCATTTTAGGCAGCGGTGTTTGGATCGGCCTGTCTTTGTCAGGTGTTGCTTGGATTGGCATGCAATTGTTCAGCAGCCGTCCTGCAGGCGATGCCATGTCGGTCACCATCTGGGGCTCTTCGTCCAGCTGGACTCTCACAGCCTTGCCCTTGTTCATTTGGATGGGTGAGATTCTTTTTAGAACTCGCCTCAGCCAAGACATGTTCAAAGGCTTAGCACCCTGGTTGCAGGCGCTTCCTGGGCGATTGCTTCACACCAACGTCGCTGGTTGCACCATTTTTGCAGCTGTCTCGGGATCATCGGCAGCCACTTGCGCCACCATTGGCAAAATGACATTGCCCGAACTCTCTAAGAGAGGTTATCCAGACAACATGGTCATAGGCACCTTGGCTGGGGCAGGCACCCTTGGATTGCTCATTCCGCCATCCATCATCATGATCGTGTATGGCGTGACTGCCGATGTTTCAATTGCCAAACTTTTCATTGCAGGCGTCTTGCCTGGCCTGATGTTGGCTTGCTTGTTTTCTGGCTACATCATTTACTGGGCTTTGCGCCACCCGGAACAAGTTCCCGCCAATGATCGCCACTACACCTTCATGGAAAAAGTTCGCGAATCCGGCAGCTTAATTCCTGTTGTTTGTCTCATCGCTGCGGTACTCGGCTCCATTTATGCAGGCATTGCAACTGCCACCGAAGCGGCCGCTGTAGGGGTGGTTGGCGCCATGGTTTTGTCTGCGGTTCAAGGCTCGCTCAACTGGCCTAGTTTCAAAGAATCTTTGATGGGTGCAACTCGGCTTTACTGCATGATTGCCCTGATTTTGGCCGGTGCCTCCTTCTTAACTTTGTCGATGGGCTACATTGGCCTTCCAAGGCATTTGGCTGAATGGATTGCAACACTTGGCCTGAGTCAATTCGAACTCATTTTGGCGCTAACCGTTTTTTACGTTGTGCTGGGTTGTTTTCTAGATGGCATCTCCATGGTCGTCCTCACCATGGGCGTCATCATGCCCACCGTTCAAAAAGCGGGAATCGATCCCTTGTGGTTTGGCATCTTCATTGTCTTGGTAGTTGAGATGGCGCAAATTACGCCTCCGGTCGGATTTAACCTTTTTGTACTGCAAGGCATGACTGGCAAAGATTTACTGTGGATTGCCAAAGCCACACTGCCCATGTTCTTCCTCATGGTGGTGGCCGTCTTGCTCATTTATTTCTTTCCTGGCATTGTCACTTGGATGCCGCAGCAAATGAAACTTTGAGCACGTGATGCCCTTTTGAACCAAATTCATCCTCTATGATGTCTCTTGATTTGACGCAATGTCAAAGGACATCCAAAGGAATTTTGTGTTTAAAAATGTGATGGCCTACCGAATTGGGCCCAACTGGAACGCTAACGTACCAGAAATTGAAGCAGCGCTGTCTGCCAACCGATTTACAGAGTGCACCCCCGGACAAGACAAATCAGTTGGCTGGACAGAGCCTCGCAATGTGGCCAACGGGCCTTTGCTAGAGTCCATCGGCGGTCAGTGGATTGCCAAACTTCTGATAGAGACCAAAGCCGTCCCATCTTCCGTGGTCAAACGCAAAGCTGAAATTCAAGCGCAAGAAATAGAAGCTCAAACAGGCCGCAAACCTGGCAAAAAAGAAACCCGCGAAATGCGCGAAGACATTTTGCACACCCTTTTGCCGCAAGCCTTTGCCAAGCAAGGCTCAGTCATGGTCTGGTTCAATCCTAAAGACCGTTTGATGGCCATCGA
>CAXNGF010000093.1:0-7442 GCA_964201905.1 Limnohabitans sp.
GGTGCATTTGTGTGCCTGCCGGAAACACAGGCGGCAGTGCTTGTCCGCGCAAAGCTTCAGACTTGCCCGTTAAAACCAAGTGCGGCACACAACCCGCAGCGCTTGCTGCCATCATGTCGTTCAGGGTGTCTCCCACAAAGGGCACGCCCCGCATTTCCACACCAAAACGTTCTGCTATTTGTTCAATCAAACCGGGCATGGGCTTGCGGCAATTGCAGCCATCAGTGGGCGCATGCGGGCAATAAAAAATAGCATCCACACGCCCGCCCACGGCAGCCAGTTGTTTGAGCATGCGTTTGTGAATGGCGTTCATGGCAGCCACATCCATCAAGCCACGGCCAAGCCCCGATTGGTTGGTGGCAATGACCACGTGGTAGCCCGCGTGGTTCAAGCGACTGATGGCCTCCAGAGCGCCCGGCAATGCACGCCATTCTTCAGGACTTTTGATGTACTCATCACTGTCGTAATTGATGGTGCCATCGCGATCAAGAATGACCAGTTTCATGATGCCAACCGCGACAAATCGGCCACGCGGTTCATGGCCACATGCAAACATTTGAGCAAACCTTGACGGTTCAAGCGCACATCCATTTCTTCGGCATTGACCATGACGTCGTCAAAGAAGGCGTCAACCGGCGAACGCAGTGCGGCCAAGGTTTGCAGCGAGGCAGTGTAGTCGCCCGCATTGAACAATGCTTCTGACTCAGGCAGCAAACGCTGCATGGCGTGATGCAAATCTTGCTCGGCTGTTTCTTTGAGCAAGGCAGGATTGACATGCGCATCGACTTCGTCGGCCTTTTTCAAAATATTGCCAATGCGTTTGTTGGCAGCGGCCAATGCGGGGCTTTCGGGCAATGCAGCAAACGCGCGCACCGCCGCCAGCAGTTTGGGAACTTGGCCCAAGCGTGCAGGATGCAAAACCAAGACGGCGTCGACTTCTTGAGCGCTAAAGCCTTGCTCGCGCAATGACCCCGACAAGCGGTCAAACAAGAAGCTGGTTAAAGCTTCGGAGGGATCGGTGATTTTGTCGCCAAACACAGGCACGGCCAGCGCCAGCAATTGACGCCAATCGAGCGCCAAGTCTTTATCCATCAGCATGCGAATGACGCCCAATGCATGACGGCGCAAAGCAAAGGGGTCTTTGTCGCCACTGGGCAAATTGCCAATGCCAAACATGCCCACCAAAGTCTCTAGTTTGTCGGCCAAGGCCACCACCAAGCCAACCTGGTTGCGTGGCAATTCATCGCCCGCAAAGCGCGGGCGGTAGTGGTCTTCAATGGCATCGGCAATGTCATTGCTCAAACCATCATGGCGCGCATAGTAGCCGCCCATAATGCCCTGCAACTCAGGAAACTCGCCCACCATGTCGGTGAGCAAGTCGGTTTTGGCCAACTGGGCTGCGGTGTCAGCGGCTTGCGCCAATTCGTTGCCGCCCAAGGCCTGTCCCAAAGCTTTGGCAATGCCGCGCACACGCGCCATGCGCTCGCCTTGCGTGCCCAGCTTGTTGTGATAGACCACTTTGTTGAGGCCTTCAACGCGCGAGGCCAACGTTTTCTTGCGGTCTTGGTCGAAGAAGAATTTGGCATCGGCCAAACGCGGGCGCACCACACGTTCGTTGCCACCAATGACAGCACTGGCATCTGGTGGAGAAATGTTGCTGACCACCAAGAACTGGTGCGTGAGCTTGCCTTCAGAGTTTAGCAGCGGAAAATATTTTTGATTGGCCTTCATGGTCAAAATCAAACATTCCTGCGGCACTTCCAAAAACTGTTTTTCAAATTCGCAGGTGAGCACATTGGGGCGTTCGACCAAAGCAGTCACTTCATCTAGCAAAGCTTCGTCTTCAATGGCTTTGACGCCACCCCCTACTTTGGCAGCAGCAGCATGAAGTTGTTTCACAATTTCTGCGCGGCGTTCTGCAAAGCTGGCAATGACGGCGCCATCGCGCGCAAGCGTAGCGGCATAACTGTCGGCATCTTGAATGATCAAGGGCGACACGTTGGCTTCAAAGCGATGACCATGCGTTTGCTGGCCGGCCTTCAAGCCCAATGTTTTAACAGGCACCACTTGCGATCCATGCAAGGCCACCAAGCCATGCGCAGGCCTTACAAAGTTGACACTGGTCCAACCGGGCAGTTCGCAATCTGTTTCCAATTGGTAGGTCATGACTTTGGGAATGGGCAACTTTGCCAGCGCCTCGTCCAAAGCCTTTTGCAAACCTTGCAAGAGCGTGGCCCCCTTGGCTACGCTGTCGTAAAACAAAGCTTCTGCTTTGCCATCAGGCGCGCGCTTGAGCGACGCTACCAGCGCGGCAGGGTTGGCAACATCAGCCCCCAGAGCCTGCATTTTTTTAAGCAAGGCAGGTGTGGCGTTGCCACTGGCATCTAGGCCCACCGTAACTGGCATGAGTTTTTGTTGCACGGCTTTGTCGTCAGCTTGCGCCGCCACTTGCGTGACATGCGCTGCCAAACGGCGTGGTGAAGCAAAGGGCGTGACTTGTGAGTTTGCAGCGGTAAGGCCTGCATCGCGCAATTGATCAAACAGCACGTTGGCAAAAGATTCGCCCAATTTTTTGAGTGCCTTGGGCGGCAACTCTTCTACAAACAATTCAACCAGAAGGTTTTGATGTGTCATTTTAATTCTTGCCTTCAGGCAGCCTTCTTGCTCAAGGCGTTCAACTGTTCAACCCACTCGCGAGGCGCCATGGGGAAGCCCAATCGCTCGCGACTTTCCCAATAACTTTGGGCGACAGCACGCGCCAAATTGCGAATGCGGCCAATGTAGGCCGCACGCTCAGTGACACTGATGGCGCCGCGGGCGTCGAGCAAGTTGAAGGTGTGCGCAGCCTTGAGGACTTGCTCGTACGCGGGCAAAGCCAATTGGGTGCCAATGAGATGCTGCGCTTGTTTTTCGTAAGCAGAAAACGCAGTGAACAAGAACTCGGCATCGGCATGTTCAAAGTTGTACGTCGATTGCTCGACTTCGTTTTGGTGGTACACATCGCCATAGCTGAGGGTGTCGGTCCACTTTAAGTTGTAGACGTTGTCGACTTCTTGAAGGTACATGGCCAAGCGCTCAAGGCCATAGGTAATTACGCCGGTAATGGGTTTGCAATCGATGCCGCCCACTTGTTGGAAGTAAGTGAACTGGGTGACTTCCATGCCATTGAGCCAAACTTCCCAACCCAAGCCCCAAGCGCCCAAGGTTGGATTTTCCCAATCGTCTTCAACAAACCGAATGTCGTTCTTTTTCAGATCGAAGCCCAAGGCTTCGAGCGAGCCCAAATACAAATCCAAAATGTTGGACGGTGCAGGCTTGAGCACCACTTGGTATTGGTAGTAGTGCTGCAAGCGGTTGGGGTTCTCGCCATAGCGGCCGTCTTTAGGACGGCGGCTGGGTTGAACATAAGCCGCCTTCCAGGGCTCGGGGCCAATGGCGCGCAAAAACGTGGCGGTGTGCGATGTGCCCGCACCCACTTCCATGTCATAAGGTTGCAACAGCGCGCAGCCTTGAGCGTCCCAATAGGACTGCATTTTCAAAATAATTTGTTGGAAGGTCAACATGGCTTAAAAATGAGAAGGCCCCCAAACATCGGCGGCAACCCCTGATTTTAAAGCGAGCGCGAGCCAGAGCGCCGAGAAAACACACTTAAAACCAGCACAATTGCGAGGCAAAGACACCAAAGTGGCACCAAGCCCCATTGAGAGGTCCATTGGGCGTAGGGCGTGAGGCCAGAGCGTCCTTCAAACTCAAGCACCAAAGTACCGCGCGTGAAGGGTGGCAAAGAGGCAGTGACCACGCCTTTGGCATCGACCAAACCTGTTAAGCCCGTGTTGGTAGAGCGAATGATGGGGCGCTGAAACTCCATGGCGCGCATGCTAGAAATGGCCACATGTTGGGCCATGGCCGTGGTGTCACCAAACCAAGCCAAATTGCTCATGTTGACCAAGACGGTGGGCGCCTCATCGGGCTTGGCAAAGTAGCGCGCTACTTCTTCACCAAACAAATCTTCGTAACAAATTTGGGGCAACAAACGCTGGCCCTGCCATTTCAAAACGCCTGAGGGAGGTCGGTCTTGCGCAAAATCACCCAAAGGCATGTTCATCATGCGCACAAACCACTGAAAAAAAGGCGGTACGTATTCGCCAAAGGGCACCAAGTGATGTTTGTCATAGCGGTATTGGATTTCTTCAGGGCCGAGTGCCAACACAGAATTGCTGTAGCCCACACCCGAGGCGCCCATGGGAATGCCCACCAATGCTGTTTGCGGCGAGGTGGGCAACAGGCCCTGCGCACTTTGGCCCGCGTATTTGTCTTTGAGCGCTTGCCAGTAGGTGGGCGCGAGTTGTTGCGGCAAGACAGGAATGGCCGTTTCGGGTGTGACCACGAGTGGCTCGGTATTGGCCAGCAACTGCTCGCCATACCAACTCAAGGCCTGCTGAACGCCCTGGCCAGGAATGAATTTTTCATCTTGCGGAATGTTGCCTTGAAGCAGCCGCACCTTGAGTTTGCCCGAGGCTTGGGTGAACTCGGGTCCTGCATTTTGGAGTCCGATGGGAATGACCACAGACACCATGAGCAAGACAAGGCCTGTCCAAATCCAAGCCTGAGTTCTGCCCGCCATGAGGATCGAAATAAGAACTGGCACGCCCATGGCCACCCATGCTGCAATGGCACCGATGCCATAAACACCAATCCATGGGGCGTAGCCAGACAAGGCACTTTGCAGATGAGCGTAGCCACCGGCACCCCAAGGAAATCCGGTAAGGAGTTGGCCACGACACAGCTCGGCCAAAGTCCACAAAGCGCCAAACAACAAGATGCCAGAAAGCCCTTGCTTGAACTCCGCCATGGTCATGCCTTCAGTCTGTCTGGCATAGCGCCCCTCCATCATTCGGGCCGTCAAAACAGAGCGCCGAAACAAGGCCACCCAAATGCCGCCCGCTGCTGCAAAATAAAGTGACAAGCCCGCGGCAAGCAACAACACGGCCAAGGCTGCCAGCCAAGAAGGCAAGCCCCCATACCGATGCATAGAAACATACAGCCAACCCCAAGTGGCAGCCATGGCACTGCAGGCAAACACAGCACTGACGAGCGCGCCCTGTCGCCACGAGGACTGAACTTGGCGTTTCGATTGAGATGGTATTTTTTGGGATGCAATGTTGTGTGTTGGCTGAGCATCTTGCGATGCCAATTGCAACAAAAGCGCCGCCAAAATACCAAGACTGAAACACTGCAAAAAGCCTGACGACTGGCCCGTCACACCCAGCACATCCCCCAGCGCGAAGGCAGGCCAGGCCATCGAAAAGCCATGCACCACACCGGCTACGACTGACAAGGCCAGGCGCCACATGCTCATTACTTTTTCAAGGGCGTGGTGGGTGAGACCTTGAACCACCGCACTGCGCCACCGCGGGTGTGCAAGACCACAAAGTCCAAGCCCGATAAACTGAATTTTTCACCACGTTTGGGCACGTGGCCCATCTCGTGCGCAACGAGTCCACCAATGGTGTCAAATTGGTGAGTGTCCTCGTCAATGACATGCGGGTTGAGCTTCACGCCAAAGGCCTCTGAGACGCGTTCGAGTGAAGTGTCGCCGCTGACGCGGTAAGTTTGATCGGACAAACCAAAGATGTCGCCAGCTTCTTCTTCAATGTCAAACTCATCTTCAATTTCGCCCACAATTTCTTCGAGCACATCTTCAATGGTGATCAAGCCAGCCGTGCGGCCAAACTCATCAATGACGATGGCCAAGTGTTGGCGGTTGTCGCGAAACTGTCTGAGCAAATCGTTCAGGCCTTTGGTTTCCGGCACAAACACGGCGGGTCTGAGTAAGGCACGGATATTGAGCTCGGGCGCGCGTTGCAGCTTGAGCAAATCTTTGGCCATCAAGATGCCAATGATGTTTTCACGATCGTCTTCGTACACTGGAAAGCGCGAGTGAGCTGTATCGATCACTTGGTGCAGCAGCTCGTCAAAGGGCGCATCGATGGACAGCAAGTCCATGCGCGGCGCAGCCACCATGGCATCGCCTGCCGTCATGTCCGCCATGCGAATCACGCCCTCAAGCATGAAACGACTTTGCGCATTGATGATCTCGTTGTCTTCCGCCTCGGCCAGCGTTTCAATGAGCTCGTCTTTAGAGTCGGGGCCAGGGTGAATGAACTCAGCCAGCTTTTGCAGGAATGAGCGCTTGTCTTCACGCCGCTCTTCGCGTCTGTCTACTCTTTTGACTTCGCGTTTGTCGTCTCGTTTGTCGTCTCGTTCATTCAAGCGCGCGGGGTGAGGGTCGGACACAGTGGGATGGGCAATTTGCCGTTGTTGCAGAGCCTCTAGGATAGCGGATTAAACGCCCGATTGGTGACGCGATTCGCGTACACCCTTTCTAACCTCTTGCAGCGTACGAAGCACTTGTAAAAACTGTTTGGCACGCACCTTGATTTGAAAATCAACATCGGCCATGCCTTCCTCAATGAATTCATTCATTTGACTGTCAAGGTCGGCAGTTGGCAAGCTGAGGTAAGCGTCACTTTCGCTGCCATCTCGCACCACCTTGGCACCCGATTTCCGGGCAATTTTGAGCATGGCGGTGTTTTCGCTCAAGGCATGGATGAACATCAGCCCAACGCCCTGATTTCGGGCATGCATGACCGCGCGATCAAACAAGCGCGCGCCCAGTCCTTTGCCGCGCATTTTGAGGTCAACTGAAACCCCAAATTCAGCACATGTTGCCCATTCTGGGTCGACCGAAAAGGCCAAATGCGCCATGGCCACGATCTCCAGGCGCCGATTGAAGACGCCATAAATGTCATCCCGTACAAAATTCAGTTTGTTGACGTAGTTTTCAATCTGCTCGTCGGTCGCTGTGTAACCGAAGCGCAAATAACGATCTTGGGGGCCCAAACTCTTGAGGTGAGCACTGATGCGCGGTCGGTGCTGGATGCTCAAAATGCGGATAGGCACCCAACTCATAAAGCGGCGCCAAAGTGATTGGGTGAGGGTTGAAATTTGAATCATAGGGTTTACCCGTATTCTTGCACAGCTTCTCGCATTTTTCTCACTTTCTAGAAAATACGGCGGCTTTTTGCTTTGTCGCTTTGGGGACGAAAAATAGACTTTTTAAATGCGTGTCAGGGGTAATGCCCCATGACAACGCTTCTTCAAATTGACGACAATATTGCCATTCCTAGGAGCAGTACATGGACAAGATTTGGCTGAAGAGTTATCCCGCCAACGTGAAGCACGAAATTGACCCCAACGAATACAGTTCGTTGTCAGATTTACTCAACCAAGCCTTTCAAAAGCACGGCGATACGCCGTTTGCAGTTTGCATGGAAAGGTGGATGAGCTACCGAGAGTTGGACCAGCTGTCTCAAGCTTTGGGTGCTTGGTTTCAAGCTCAGGGCCTACCCGCTGGTAGCCGCATTGCCTTGATGTTGCCC
>CAXNGF010000094.1:0-7442 GCA_964201905.1 Limnohabitans sp.
CCGAAGCGGGCAGATGTGCAACACCGGGCTTGAATCAGGCACGACCTTGTCGAACTTGTGCCAACAACGAATCTGTCACTTGCAATGCGCGTTCCATGCTGCCTGCCGAAGTGCCGTCGATGTAGTACTTGCCCGCCACGCCAAGAGAAGGAACGCCTTCAATTTTGAAATCGTTTTGCAATTGCACCGCACGCTTGAGCTTGCTTGCCACAGCAAAAGATTTGGCCATATCGGCAAATTTAGTTTTATCTACGCCTTGTTTTTCGACCCAAGTCAAAATAGTGGCGTCGGTGTTCAAGGGCAAGCGCTCGACGTGAATGGCTTGGAACACTTTAACGTGTAATTTGTCTAACAAGCCCATGGCTTCCAGCGTGAAAAACAAGCGTTGTTGGGGAGCAAAATCTTCTCGAAAAGCAACAGGAATACGGCGAACCAAGACATCTTTGGGCGCATTTTTCACCCATTGCGCAAAGGTGGGCTCAAATGCGTTGCAGTGACCGCAGCTGTACCAAAAAAATTCAATCACTTCAACTTTGCCAGCTTCTGTTTCGGTGGGCACGGCACGGTCCAACTTGATGTAATCCTTGCCCGCAACAAACCTGGCGGGGCCTTGTGCGAAAGCGGTCTGGCTCAAGCTGAGGCCGCTGATGGTTGCAGCGGTGCCTAGGCTGGCTAAAGAAAATTCACGGCGTTTCATAGGGTACTCCTGATCAAATGAGTTACTGGCAAAGCTTAACGTTGTACACGGACCAAAGCGGCATCCATGCCACTGGAATCTATGCGTGATTTGATTTTTTCGGCTTGTTCTTTGTCATCAAAGGGACCACTTCGAACCCGATAGATGGCCCGCCCAGCTTGCTCGCGTTCACTGATTTTGGCTTCAATGCCCATCATTGACAGTTTGGCTTTTTGAGAGTCGGCATCGGTTGCAGATTTGAAAGCACCTGCTTGAACAAAATAGGTGAAAGGATCGTTGCTTGCAGATGCTTTGTTCGCTGGCTGGGGTGTGGCCGCTGGCGGTGGTGCAGGAGCGGCGGCTGTTGGGTCGGCCGTGACGGCGGGGGCTGGTGGTGATGGGCTGGAACCCGGAGTGATTGCACCTGCGGTGGCACCAGGATTGGCGGCCGTGCTGTCTGCTGGTGCTTCTGGTGTGACAGGTTTGCTTTGCAAAGCACCGTTTGGATTCCAATCTTTGTTCTTTTGCGCTTCGACAGCATCTTGGTCGGCCGAGCGAGATTGGTTCTTGTTGCTAAAAGGCATGGGCACTTTGGTCACATACATGGCGACACCGAGGGCGACGGTGAGGCCGATGACCAAACCTAGAACAAAGCCGAGCAAGGTGCCGCCGCGCTGGCCTTGGATGTTGGGGTGGGACATGTTGTGAAGTGCTCTCAAAGTCATACGAAAAAAATAGCGTTTGGATTACATCTGTTCAGGTGCAGATACACCCCAGATTTTCAAGCCATTTTGCAAGACTTGCGCGCAAGCCGCAACCAGTGCCAAACGCGCCAGTTTGAGTGGTTCATCCTCAACCAAAATACGCTCTGCATCGTAGTAGCTGTGGTAGCTGGCTGCCAAGTCGCGCAAGTAAAACGTCACGTCGTGCGGTGCAAAGTCTTGCGCCGCATCACTGAGCATTTGAGGGTACTTGGCCAACAGCAACATCAGGGCTTGTGCTTTGGGGTTTTCTAAGTTGGACAAATCGACTTTGGTCAAGCTGGCCACATCGCCGCCCCAGGTTCGCAAAATCGAGTGAATGCGTGCATGGGCATATTGCACGTAATACACGGGGTTGTCGTTGTTTTTAGCCAAAGCCAAATCAATGTCGAACACGTATTCGGTGTCGGGCTTGCGGCTGAGCAAGAAGAAGCGGACGGCATCTTTGCTGGTCCACTCAATGAGATCGCGCAGTGTCACATAACTGCCAGCGCGCTTGGAAATTTTTACTTCAACGCCGCCGCGCATCACGCGCACCATGGTGTGCAACACGTAGTCGGGGTAACCTTCTGGAATGCCAGCGCCCGCGGCTTGCAAGCCAGCGCGCACGCGTGCAATGGTGCCATGGTGGTCGGTGCCTTGAATGTTGACAACCTTGGTAAAGCCGCGTTCCCATTTGGCAATGTGGTAGGCCACATCGGGCACAAAGTAGGTGTAGGTGCCGTCGCCTTTGCGCATGACGCGGTCTTTGTCGTCAGCGTAGTCAGTGGACTTGAGCCACAGCGCACCATCTTGCTCATAGGTCTTGCCTGCTTCTTGAAGTTTTTTCACAGCAGCGTCAACGCGCCCGCTGGTGTACAGGCTGGATTCGAGGTAGTAGTTGTCAAACTTGACGTCGAAGGCTTTCAAGTCGAGGTCTTGCTCGTGGCGCAAGTAGGCCACGGCAAATTCGCGCATGCCATTCAAATCGTTCAGGTCGCCGCTGCCTGTGAATTCCCGGTCGTCCGACTTCACGGTTTTTTTCGCTAAGAAATCTTGTGCAATGTCTTGGATGTAGTCACCGTTGTAGGCGGCAGCGTTTTCACCGCTGGGCCACTGAGCATCACCAGGCTTGAAACCTTGCGCACGCAATTGGGTGGAAGTTGCCAAGGTGTTAATTTGCACGCCCGCATCGTTGTAATAAAACTCGCGGTAAACAGACCAGCCTTGCGTGGCGAACAAATTGCAAATGGCATCGCCCAATGCGGCTTGCCTGCCATGGCCCACATGCAAAGGCCCTGTTGGATTGGCAGACACAAACTCCACCAACACTTTTTCATTGCGCTCAGCTTGCTTGCCAAAGCAGGAAGCCGCATGCAGCACTTCTTTAATGACGGCTTGTTTGGCGCTGGGCTTGAGCTTCAGGTTTAAAAATCCAGGGCCTGCAATGTCGATGCTTTCAACCCATTGGGTGAAAGCAGGCGTAGCCATGAGCGCGGTGCGCATAGCTTCGCCCACTTGTCTGGGGTTTTGACCCAAGGGTTTGGCCAAGTTCATGGCCGCTGTGCAGGCTAGATCGCCATGGGCGGCCACCTTGGGCGATTCAAAAATGGCTTTGGCACCGGCACCAGGGTGCAGGCGTTCGAGTTCGGCAGCGAGGGCCGAGAGTAATTCTTGTTTGGCTAGGAGCATCCCCCGATTTTACGGGGCGCTTTGCCAAGTTGCGGGCAAGCTGTAGTGATGCTTTAAAAAGTCGATCCAAAGACGCAAACGCAGGGGTAAATGCTTTCTTTGGGGAAAAACGCCGTAAATGCCGTTGGGCGGTGCTGCAAATTCAGCCAAGACTTCCACCAGTTGCCCCGTTCGGATGTCATTTTCCACCTCCCAGGTGCTGCGCCAGGCGATACCCATGTGGGCCAGGCACCAGCCGTGCAAAACCTGGCCATCCGAGCAATCTAGAGGGCCGTGCGGGCGCAAGTGGGTCACTTCGGGGCCTTCGGCGTTCTCTGAAGGCGGGACTTTAAAGGCCCAGCCGCGCGTTTGGGAGGCATCGCTAGACAGTGTGAGGCAGCTGTGCTGGAGCAAATCGGAAGGCATTTTGGGGGTGCCATGCTTGGCCAAATAGGCGGGCGTGGCCACACACATGCGGCGGTTGTCGGCCAAGCGCACGCTGACCAAGGAAGAGTCTGGCAGGTCGCCCACGCGAACTGCGAAGTCGAAGCCCTCGCCGGCCAAGTCAATCACGCGATCGCTCAGGTTCAGCGAAATCTTGACATCCGGATTGAGCGCATGAAAAAGGGGTGCAAGCGGAGCAACATGTCTGCGCCCAAAACCGGCTGGTGCTGTAATTCTCAAATGACCGCTGGCTTTCAAGCCGCCAGCTGAAACGCTGTCCTCCGCATTGGCCACATCGCTTAATAGACGTTGGCAATTTTCTAAAAAAGCGCTGCCCTCGTGTGTCAAGCTGATGCGTCTGGTTGTTCTTAACAACAACTTCACACCCAAGTGTGACTCCAACGCATCGAGTCGTCTGCCAATGATGGCAGGGGCTACGCCTTCTGCACGCGCAGCCGCACTCAAGCTGCCGCGTGTGGCGACCGATACAAATGTTTCAAAAACTTTGAGTTTGTCCATGGTTCAAGGGCTTGCCTGTTTGCGGTTCAACCCGCCTCGTTGGGATGGCTAAGTTTTTGAATTTCTTCTGAGTTGTAGCCTAAGCTGCTCACTAAACTTTCGTTGTGTTGACCTAAATGGGGTGCTGAAAGGCGAACTTTCAAGCGCTCTTGATTCATGCTAAGTGGCAACAAGACGGTGTGGATCTCGCGGCCATCGTTCAGCTCGACTGGCGCCAGTCCACCAGTTGCATGAAGGTGCGGGTCTTGCAGTAATTCATGTGGCGCCGTAATGGGTGCATAAGGCAATGAATTTTTCTCAAACACGTCGCTTAATTGAGCCGCTGAAAAAACTTGAAGTCTTTCGCGTAGCATCGGGATGAGCCAATCGCGAGCTCTGACGCGGTCGTTGTTGGTCAGTAAGCGTGCGTCATTGAACAGATCTGGGTAATTGAAGGCGTCGCAAAATATTTTCCAAGCGGTGTCACTCACTACAGCCAGAAATATTTGCTCACCATCTTTCACCACAAACACATCGTAGATGGCCCACGCAGAAATTCGCTCGGGCATGGGCGCGGCTGCTTTGCCTGTGACTTGGTATTGCAGCATGTGCTGCGCTACCAAAAAGACATTGTTTTCAAACAAGGCGCTTTGGACTTCTTGACCTTGGCCCGTTTGAGCGCGTTGCGCCAATGCAGCCATGGCACCAATGGCGCCAAACATGCCGCCCATGATGTCATTCACGCTGGTGCCTGCTCTGAGTGGATCGCCGCGTCGGCCCGTCATGTAGGCCAAGCCGCCCATCATTTGCACCACCTCGTCAAGGGCTGTTCGGTGTTCATAGGGGCCTGGCAAAAAACCCTTGAGTGAAACGTAGATGAGTCGTGGGTTAAGTTGCTTCAAGCTCTCGTAATCCAAACCCAGTTTTTTCATGGTACCTGGTTTGAAGTTTTCGCTAACAATGTCTGCGGTGGCAATTAAACGCAATACGGCTTCTTTGCCTTCAGGGGTTTTCAAGTCGAGTGCAAGGCTTTTTTTGTTGCGGTTGAAAAGTGGAAAAAAACCAGCACCCGAGCCCAACAGTTTGCGGGTGTTGTCACCCTCATGACCATGGCCAATGGGTTCCACTTTAATAACCTCCGCGCCCAAATCTGCCAGCACCATGCCGCAGGTTGGGCCCATCACCATGTGCGTGAATTCGACCACGCGAATGCCTTCATAAGGCAAGTGCTGTTGCTGGTTTTGCGATTCAGGCATGCACCCATCCTTTGGGCAAGCCCGCATCGGGCGTCATGCCGTAAAGCGGCTCGCCTGGCAAGCCATCGCTTAAAGCTTGTCGCGCCAAGATCAATTTGGGAATGCTCACACCTGTTTGAATGCCCATGGCTTCGAACATGAAAACCAAATCTTCGGTGACCACGTTGCCTGATGCACCGGGTGCATAGGGGCAGCCGCCCAGGCCAGCCATCGAGCTGTCAAAGGTGCGCACGCCAACATCGTAGGCGGCCAAACAATTGGCAAGGCCCAGACCCCGTGTGTTGTGCATGTGAGCTGCACCCGTTTTGTTGCCAATTTCTGCAAACACGCGCTTGAACAGACGGCGTACCTGCGCAGGGTTGGCCATGCCTGTGGTGTCTGACAGACCTGATTCATCGGCCCCCGCTTCAATGACAGCAGTGGCCAGTTTCACCACATCGTCTTCTGACACTTGGCCTTGAAGGGTACAGCCAAATGCCGTGGGGATGCTTGCTTCAACTTTGACATGCGGAGCCAGTTCATTGCGAACTTGAACGATGGCGCGCACCTCTTGCACCATGGCTTCGCGGGTTTTTCGCACATTGGCCATGGAGTGCGCTTCGGATGCAGAAACGGGAATTGTGAGTTTTTGCGCCCCTGCCTTGAGGGCCGCCTCAGCGCCCTTTCGGTTGGGGACCAAGGCCATCACGGTTAGATGAGCGTAATGGCGTGCATGTTGAACCACCAAGGCGGCATCGGCCATTTGGGGCAGCAAGTGGGCTGGCACAAAGGAGGCGACTTCGATTTCTTTCAGGCCAGACGCGACCAAGGCATCGATCCAGCTCAATTTGTGTGCGGTCGCCATGGTTTGCTTGACCGACTGCAGGCCATCGCGCGGGCCAACTTCACTGATCAGTACACGGTCTGGCGTCATGTTGTCTTTGAGGTGTGGCAATGAAAATTTTGAGTGTTGAACAATATTTTCACTAATTTTGTGGCATTTGGCTTAGATCTTTGCATAAAAGTCACAAGTCAAAGGATATTTCTCTAATTTATGAATCCTGAAACATCGAATAAAGTGGTGTTAATTTGGGAAAAGGGCGTTTTCCTGCTTCCTGCAAGCTGTTGAATGCAGCTGATGCTTGTTTTGTTTTTTTATTTGAGGTTTTTTATGACTGATCGCATTGCCATTCACGGGCTCCACGTAGCCACGTCCCTGTATCGTTTTATTGAAGACCAAGTTTTGCCAGCTGTAGGCGTGAAAAGCAAAACTTTCTGGTTTGGCTTTGACGGCATCGTGAAAGACTTGGCACCCCAGAACATCGCTTTGTTGGCAGAGCGCGATCGCCTTCAATTGGAAATGGACAAGTGGCATACCGCGCATCCTGGCCCTGTGAGCAATGCCAAAGCCATGAAGGCGTATCGCCAGCATTTGAAATCGATTGGCTACTTGGTGCCCGAGCCTAAGAGCCCCAAAGCCAACACCCAAAATGTGGATGCAGAGTTGGCGGTATTGGCAGGCCCCCAATTGGTGGTGCCTATTTTGAACGCACGCTATGCCCTGAACGCAGCCAATGCTCGTTGGGGTTCTTTGTATGACGCGCTGTATGGCACCGATGTACTGAGTGAAGCCAATGGTTGCGAAAAAGGTACGGGCTACAACCCTCAGCGTGGCGCCAAAGTGATTGAGTACTGCCGCTACGTGCTGGACCGCTGTGCACCGCTGAAAAAAGGATCGCACATTGACAGCACGGGCTACAGTGTGAAGGGCGGCAAATTGGTAGTGAGCTTGAAATCGGGCAGCACCACCTTGGCCAATGCCAAACAATTTGTAGGTTTCCAAGGCGATGCCAAGGCACCCACTTCATTGCTGTTTAAACACAACGGTTTGCACCTTGATTTGGAAATTAACAAATCGCACCCTATCGGTAAAACAGACCCTGCGGGCGTGTCCGATTTGGTGGCTGAAGCCGCACTTTCCACCATCTTGGATTTGGAAGATTCAGTGGCTGCTGTCGATGCCGAAGACAAAGTTTTGGCATACAGCAATTGGCTTGGTATTTTGCAAGGCACTTTGTCAGAAGACGTGCAAAAGGGTGGTAAGACCTTCAAGCGCACCTTGAACGCAGACCGCGTGTACACCAAGCCCAGCGGCAAAGGGCACGAAGTTTTGCATGG
>CAXNGF010000095.1:0-7375 GCA_964201905.1 Limnohabitans sp.
ATTGTTGGAGAATCTGCACTGCGTGCTGCATCGTGTCCCAGTCTGAACTGGATCCCATGACCACGCCAATGCGTGTTTTGGCTTTGGATGCTGTGTTTGGCATGTTTGGCTTTGCTCAAGCGTCAAGACGCAGTAGGTAAGATGGAGAAATTGTTTCGGCTGAATTTCAGCCGAATCCTTGAATTTTAAGGTTTAGGCCATAGGTCTGGTAAATATGATTGATGTCACCGTAGAAACATTTGAAGCCGAAGTCATTGCGGCCTCCATGACCACCCCTGTGTTGGTTGACTTTTGGGCCCCTTGGTGCGGCCCCTGCAAAACCTTGGGTCCCCTCTTGGAAAAGGTAGAAGTTGCGTACGGTGGTCGATTCAAGTTGGTCAAAATTGACTCCGACCAAGAGCAGCAACTGGCCGCCGCGTTTGGCATTCGGAGTATTCCCACCTGCATGCTGATTAAAAACGGCCAACCCGTTGACGGCTTCATGGGCGCTGTGCCCGAAGGCAAATTGCGCGAATTCCTCGACAAACATGTGCCTGGCGAGAACGAAGTCTTGGCCCAGTCTGAGGTGCAAGAAGCTGAGGCCCTGATGGAATCGGGCGATTTAGAAACTGCTCAAGCCAAATTGCTCGAAGCGCTTCAGGCCAACCCTGAAAATGACGACGCGCGCTTTGACTTGGTCAAATTGCTCATCAGCATGGGCCAACTCGAAAACGCGGGCATTGTGCTTAAGCCCTGCTTGTCTCAAATTCCACTTAAATTGCGCTTCGAAGCTTTGAAGCAGTGGCTGGATGCTTTGGCATTTGTCACCACCGACCCGATGGGTCAATGGCCTTTGGAGAAATTTGACCAACTCATTGCCACCAACAAGCGCGATTTCGAGGCTCGTTTTGCCAAAGCACGTGTTCTCTTGGCGGGCGACGATTGGACCGGCGCCATGGATGAACTCTTAGAAATCATCATGCGCGACAAAAAATGGAATGACGAAGCAGCGCGCAAAACCATGGTGGGTTTGCTAGAACTGCTCACGCCTGTGGTGCCCAAAGGCGGCGTTGATCACACAGGCAAATCAGCAGGTGGCATTGAACTCATGGGCAAAAGTGCGGTGCAAGAAGACCCGCAAGCTGCCATGGTGTCCAGCTATCGCCGCAAGCTCAGCATGATGCTGAACTAAAGGTCGCCATCTTGACTTGAATTTATCTTGTAGCGCCAGCCTGTGCCTCAATCAGGCTGTGCATGCCGCGCAGCATGCCGGCCATCATTAAGACCTCGCCCACCACAAACATGGGTCCCACCAAAAGGCCCACCACGTCGTCTACAAACGCTGGTTTGCGGCCTTCAAAAACATGGCCTACAAACTGAATGGCCCAGCCAATGACAAACACGGCCAAACCTGGAAACCAAGTAGCATCGTAGAGGGCCGAGAGCCCCCAACCTGTGACCGCATCGGGGGTATGCGCCAAGGCAATCAATGCACCATTGACCACACTGGTGGCCAGGCCCAGCAGCAAGTTGCCACGTGTGAGGTACCAAGGCGTAGACAGGGCCCATAGCAAGCCCGCCAAAGTGACGGTATTGCCCGCAATGTCCAATGAAACCAAAGACAACAACATGCCAATGGACAAAACGATTAAGGGAATGCCCACCAAATGTGTGACGATGTTGCGACGATCGCGGTGGTAATGTGCGTATTGCACCATGAGCTCAGAAGCTGAGCGAAACAAACTGATCATGAAAAGCTACTCCCAGATTAGAAGCGCCTGCCAATTTAACGCGTCAACCGCTGCAGGGCTTCCTCGTATTTTGCCGAGGTCTTTTCAATCACATCACGGGGTAAACGAGGGGCGGGCGGTGTTTTGTCCCATGGCTTGCCATTGACCAAGGTGCTTTCGAGCCAGTCACGCAAAAACTGCTTGTCGTAGCTGGGTGGGTTGACACCTTCCACATAGCTTTCAGCAGGCCAATAGCGCGATGAATCGGGGGTGAGGACTTCGTCCATCAAAACCAAGGTGCCATCGGCGTCCAAACCAAATTCAAACTTGGTGTCGGCAATGATGATGCCTTTATCGGCGGCAATGGCGCAGGCTGCTTTGTAAATGGCAATGCTGATGTCTCTGATGCGGGTGGCCAAATCGAGGCCAATCATGTCCACCGTTTTTTCAAAGGTGATGTTTTCATCGTGCTCGCCCACAGCGGCTTTGGCTGCGGGTGTGTAAATGGGCTCAGGCAGTTTGCTGGCGTTCTTCAAACCAGCAGGCAATTTGACGCCACACACCTGTTGGCCTTCTTGGTATTCTTTCCAACCACTGCCAGCCAAGTAGCCGCGCACCACGGCTTCTACCGGCAGAGGTTTTAAGCGCTTGACCAACATAGAGCGGCCCGTGACTTGCGACACTTCGGCGGCACTCACCACACTCTCTGGTGAATCGCCCGTGAGGTGCACAGGGCAGAGGTTCAAGCCCTTGGGGCCGAGTTTTTCGAACCAGTACAAAGCCATTTGCGTCAGTAACACGCCCTTCCCAGGGATGGGCTCGCCCATGATGACGTCAAAGGCACTGATGCGGTCGGAGGCCACCATCAGGATGCGATCGGTACCCACAGCATAGTTGTCTCTGACCTTGCCACGCGCGAGCAAAGTAAGAGAAGTCAAAGCGGAGGTGTGCAATGCAGAAACTGTCGTCATAGTGTCTGCATTATCGAGCCAATTTCAGTGAACGACTTGAGCCAACTCGCCTTTTGCGTATTGTGCTGCTACCACTTGTAAACTGTGGCTCTTGATTTTGGAAGCTTGACCAACACAGCCAAACTCTATGTAGCGTTGCTTGCAAATTTGTTTGGCCGCTTCACGCGCAGGTTTGAGCCATTCACGAGGGTCAAACTTGTCAGGGTTTTGCGCCATGAATTTGCGCACGGCAGCGGTCATGGCCAAACGGATGTCGGTGTCGATGTTGATCTTGCGCACGCCAAATTGGATGGCCTTTTGAATTTCTTCCACAGGCACGCCGTAAGTCTCTTTCATGTTTCCGCCATATTCGCGAATGATGGCCAACAAGTCTTGTGGCACGCTGGAAGAGCCGTGCATCACCAGGTGCGTGTTGGGAATGCGCTTGTGAATGGCTTGAATGCGGTCAATGGCCAAAATGTCGCCCGTAGGCTTGCGCGTGAATTTGTAGGCGCCGTGGCTGGTACCGATGGCAATGGCCAAAGCGTCGAGCTGAGTGCGTTTGACAAAATCGGCCGCTTGTTCGGGGTCGGTTAGGAGCTGTTCGCGGGTCATGACGGCGTCCGTGCCGTGACCATCTTCTTTGTCGCCTTGCATGGTTTCCAAAGAACCCAAGCAACCCAATTCGCCTTCGACGGTGATGCCCAATTTGTGGGCCATGCTGACCACCTTTTGAGTCACTTCAACGTTGTAGTCGTAGCTGGCAATGGTTTTGCCGTCGGCCTCCAAGCTGCCATCCATCATGACTGAGCTGAAACCCAAATTGATGGCGCCTTGGCAGACGTCGGGGCTCTGGCCGTGATCTTGGTGCATCACCACGGGAATCTCGGGATAGGACTCGACCGCAGCTTGAATGAGCAACTTCAAAAAGCCTTCGCCGGCATATTTGCGAGCGCCAGCCGAGGCTTGCATGATCACCGGCGCACCAGTTTCTTTGGCAGCCTCCATGATGGCCTGGACTTGTTCCAAGTTGTTGACGTTGAAAGCTGGAATGCCGTAGCCATTGGCTGCGGCATGGTCCAAGAGCTCGCGCATAGAAACGAGTGCCATGGTAAAAAATCCCTGTAAGTTAAAAATTCTTTGCGAAGCCGCTAAAGCAATCCTGCAAATCAATGTTTGCTGAAGATAGGGCATGTAACCGGCTTGTAACTGAGCCTGATTTTAACAAGCGCCGTTTGGTTTTGGTCAGCTTTGTCCCAGTCCGACTATGATTTAAGCCATGTTGAGTCAACTTAGTTCATTTTCTGCCAAACAGCGCCCCTGTATTTGGCGGCCCTACGCCATCGTCAGTCTGGTCTTGTTGATCGCTTTCTTGGCTTGGGACAGCACAGCTTGGGACATGTCCCTTGCAAGCAATTGGGGTGAGCTTAGCGGCTTTGTCCTGCGAGACAACTGGTGGATGGCTCAAATCATGCACGCCGGCGCCCGCAGTGTGGGCTGGGGGGTTTTCTTAGCCGTGCTGATTGGCATCTGGCGACCCTGGGGGGCGCTAAGAGCCTTGGCTACAGCCGATCGAGTCAGTGTGTTTTTATGCGTGCTAAGCGCGTTGCTGTCTGTGACTGTGATCAAAGGCTTGAGTCAAACCAGCTGTCCATGGGACCTTCAGGCGTTTGGCGGTGTTGCGCCCTACGTGTCTCATTGGAACCTATGGGTTCGCGATGGCGGTGGCGGTCATTGCTTTCCAGCAGGCCACGCCTCTACCGGTTTTGCCTTCATGGCAGCCTACTTTGGCCTTCGGCAAAATGATGCGCCAGGCGCTGTGAAGTGGCTGGTTTTGGCAATCGGCGTCGGATTTATTTTGGGAATTTCACAGCAAATTCGCGGCGCACATTTCATGAGCCACACCCTTTGGACGGCTTGGCTGTGCTGGACAGTGGGTTGGCTCAGCCATTTGGTTTTGCACAGCTTGCGTCAGAAAAAAGATCAGGCTCATGCATCGTGAAATGCAGAGCCCGAGCACCAGCTTAATGTATTTAAAAAGTTAGTGTTTACTCTGATTGGCAAATTTTGAGCATGTTGGTACCGCCAGGGGCGCCCATCGGTTCGCCACAAGTGATGGCATAAATGTCGCCAGCGCCCACAATACCGCGGCTTTTCAAATGGTTCTCTGCTTGAACCAATGCGGTATCACGGTCGGCACTGGTGTCCATGAGCAAAGGGCGGACATTTCGGTAAAGCGCCATTTTTCTTTGTGAACTGAGCTTGGTTGTCAACGCATAAATAGGAATTTGCACTCTGTGGCGGCTCATCCACAAGGCTGTTGAACCTGAGTCGGTCAGTGCCACGATGGCCTTGACGTGCAAATGGTGCGCTGTGAACAAAGCACCCATGGCAATTGACTGGTCGATTCGGTTGAAGGTTTGGCCGCTGAAATCGGCGTCCAGCTCGAACTCCTCGGCGGCTTCTGCAGCCAAACAAATTTTGGCCATTTCAACCACGGTTTCAAGCGGATACTTACCAGCCGCTGTTTCAGCGCTAAGCATGACGGCGTCGGTGCCATCCAAAACCGCATTGGCCACGTCACTCACCTCAGCACGGGTGGGCACGGGGTTGGTGACCATGCTTTCCATCATTTGGGTGGCCGTGATAACCACCTTGTCGTGGGCGCGTGCCAACTTGATCATGCGCTTTTGCAATGCAGGTACCACAGCGTTACCAACCTCAACCGCCAAATCACCCCGGGCCACCATGATGCCGTCGCTGGCCAACAAGATTTCTTCCAACCGAGGAATGGCTTCTGCTCGTTCAATTTTGGCAATCAAGGCCGGCTTGTGGTTGTATTCAGCCGCTGCCACGTTGGCCAACTGTCGTGCCATTTCCATGTCGGTGGCATTTTTAGGGAAACTGACGGCCAAATAGTCGGCTTGAAAGCTCATCGCAGTTTTGATGTCCTCCATGTCCTTGCCAGTGAGAGCCGGTGCGGTAAGGCCTCCGCCTTGCTTGTTAATGCCTTTGTTGTTAGACAATTCACCGCCCAACTTGACGGTGGTATTGACCATTTCACCTTGAACCGAGTCAACGGTGAGCACAATCAAGCCATCGTTCAGTAACAACACATCGCCGGCTTTGACATCGCGGGGAAGTTCTTTGTAGTCAAGCCCAACGCCAGTTAAATCACCGGGTTCTGTGCGAGAAGCATCGAGCACAAACTTGGCACCTGGCTCCAACATGACTTTGCCATCTACAAATTTGCCAACGCGAATTTTGGGACCTTGCAAATCAGCCATGATGGCCACTTCTCGGCCGGCTCTGGCTGCGGCTTCGCGCACCAACTTGGCACGGTCGATGTGGTCCTGCGCTTTGCCGTGGCTGAAGTTCAATCGAACCACATTCACACCCGCGCGAATCATGGCCTCTAACATAGCTGGATCGCTAGAGGCAGGACCTAAGGTAGCAACAATTTTGGTGGCGCGGGTTGGCATGTGAAAAGCTCTCCGGTGTAATTTAATTTCAATTTTCCCACGAAATGGGTTACATACCGAGAACAAATTTCACATAAAACTACGCTGTCAAACTGCGCAACAAAGCGCTGAGATTTTGTTGTTTTGCCAAATTCATGCACAAGTCCCAAGCTTCTTCGGTTTTTGAAGCACCCAAAATCGGTGTACTTTGCCCAACAAACTTGGCCTTGAGTTGCTCGTTGCTCATAGGCTTTTCAACGCTGCCAATGGCGCGCTCAATGAAGATGTGGTGCTTTTGACCATCGCTTGTTTCAACTGTGACGTCGACAGACGCTTCGTGAATGCTTCGATCCACTATCAATTCGACTTTGTCGCGAACGCCTGTCACCAAGGGCGAGCGCACCACATCGTCAGCATATTCATGCTCACCTGCACGGCCATAAATGAGCGCCACGGCGCAGGCATGGAACACGCTGAACTTGGCCAACAAGCCGTCCGTGGGTGTTTTCTTGCCTGTCAGTTCTTGCACCAAGGGGTGTGCTTTCAACGTCACTTTGGCCACTTGCTCGGGCTTCAAGTTGTGCTTCTCGCGCAATTGCACACAGGCATCGATGGCGGGGTGAATCACAATGCCGCAAGCAAAGGGCTTGTAGGTGTTGAGTTCAATTTCCCAAGTTTTTCCTAAGTTTTCTGTGATTTCTTTCCAATCGGTTTTGTCCGAAAAAACTTGCATCAAACCGCGCGGTGCCTCCAAGGCGCGAGAAGATGAGGTGAAGCCGTGCTTGGCCATAAGGGCAGACATCAAGCCCACTTTGGCGGCACCGCCGGGATGGAAAGGCTTGGTCATGGTGCCAAACTGTTCGCGCAAACCAACGGGTTGGGAAGCGGCAATGCCTAAAGCCATTTGTGTTTGCTTGGCGTTCAAACCTAACAGGCGTGAGCAAGCTGCCGCACTGCCCAACATGCCAGTTGAGCCCGTGATGTGCCAGCCGCGGTCGTAGTGGTTGGGGTACACGGCATTGCCCACGCGGCAAGAAACTTCTACACCCAACACCAAGGCATCCATGAGTTGACGACCGCTGGAGCCGAGGTGCTCGCCCAATGCCAAGATGGCGGAGGCCACAGGCCCGGCTGGGTGAATGATGGTCTTCAGATGCGTGTCGTCAAAGTCAAAAGTGTGTGAACTGATGCCATTGAGCAAAGCCGCATTGGCCATGTCGACGCGGTCACTTCGGCCCAACACAGAAGCTTGGGC
>CAXNGF010000096.1:0-7326 GCA_964201905.1 Limnohabitans sp.
AGGTCATTCAAAAATGCACAACGACATCCCTCAATTGAGGCAAATATTGAAGTCTGCAAAAACCATTGCTGTGGTAGGACTCTCCGCTCAATGGAATCGACCCAGCTATTTTGCAGCCAAATACATGCAAGAGCATGGCTACAAAATTATCCCTGTAAATCCACGTTATGCAGGTCTAGGCCAGTTTCCAGCTGAAGATATTTTGGGACAAAAGTGCTACGCCAGTCTGTTAGATATTCCAGAGCCCGTCGACATGGTCGATGTCTTTCGCAAAACCGAAGACGTCTTGCCCATTGCCCAAGAGGCTTTTCAAATTGGCGCGGCCTGTTTGTGGCAGCAACTGGGGGTGGAAAACCAAGAAGCCAGTGAGTTGTTTCTCAATCAAGGTAAAAATTCTGTGACCAATCGTTGCGTCAAAATTGAACACGCGCGAATTTTTGGCGGGCTCAACTGGGTTGGGGTCAACACCGGCATCATCTCTGCAAAACGTCCAATAGATTGAGCCTAAGCATGAGCGATCACAACTTTCGCCCCGAGACATTGGCCATTCACGCTGGCCAAATTCCAGATGCCGCCACGGGCGCTCGCGCCCTGCCCATTTATCAAACCAGCAGCTTTGTTTTTGACAGCGCAGATCATGCCGCCTCTTTGTTTAACCTCCAAACGTTTGGCAATGTCTATTCAAGGCTCAGCAACCCTACTGTTGCTGTTTTAGAAGAGCGCGTGGCCGCCTTAGAAGGTGGACGAGCAGGGGTTGCCTCTGCATCGGGTATGGCTGCTGAATCCATGGCGCTCATGACCATTTTGCAGTCGGGCGATCATGTGGTGGCAGCCAGCGCTTTGTATGGGGGTTCTGTCACTTTACTGGCCGTTAGCTTGGCCAAGTTTGGCATCCAAACCACCTTTGTAGACGCAAGCAAGGCCGATGCCTTTGCGGCTGCCATACAACCCAATACCCGCGCCATATTTGCCGAAAGTTTGGGCAATCCAAGCATGTTGGTTCTGGACATTGCAGCCATTGCAGACGTTGCGCATGCACATGGTTTGCCCCTGATCATTGACAACACGGTGCCCAGTCCATTTCTATGCAATCCGATTACATTTGGCGCTGATGTGGTGGTGCATTCAGCCACCAAGTATTTAGCGGGACACGGCACGACCTTGGGCGGTGTCATTGTAGAAAGCGGCAAGTTTCCCTGGGACAACGGCAAATTTCCGGGGATGACCGAGCCTTCGCCGGGCTATCACGGTGTTAAGTTTTACGAAACCTTTGGCGACTTTGGTTTCACCATGCGCTGCCGGATGGAGTGCTTGCGTGTTTATGGAGCCTCACTCAGCCCCATGAGTGCTTGGCAAATTTTGCAGGGCGTTGAAACCCTGCCCTTGCGCATGGAAAGACACTGCAGCAACGCATTGGCCGTAGCACAATATTTACAAAACGATGCACGTGTTGCTTGGGTCAATTACCCAGGCTTGCCAGATCACCCTCAACATGCCCTGGTCAACAAACAAATGCGTGGCGCGTCGGGCCTGTTGGCTTTTGGTGTGAAGGGTGGTTTAGCCCAAGGAGTAAAGTTCATTGAAGCAGCTAGGTTCATGAGCCACTTGGTCAATATTGGCGATACCCGCACCCTTATCAGTCACCCTGCTAGCACCACGCATCGCCAACTCAATGAAGAACAACAATTGGCGGCCGGCGTTGGCCCCGACATGATTCGAATTTCGGTGGGCTTGGAGCATATCGATGATATTTTGTGGGACATCGATCAAGCCTTAAATGCGGCTAGCCAGACAACCGTTCATGGAGTTTCAAAATGACAAGCATCTTTGATCAAGACCTCGATCAAAATTCAGCCAATTTCACAGCGCTTTCGCCAGTGAGTTTTGTCGAGCGAAGTGCCGAGGTCTTTGGCGATTTATGCTCGGTTGTGCATGGCCAACGAACATACACATGGGCCCAAACGCGAAATAGATCTGCACGACTTGCCGCAGCACTTCAATCAGTGGGCGTCAAACGCGGCACCACGGTCAGCGCTATGTTGCCCAACATTCCCGAGATGGTGGAGGTTCACTATGCGGTACCTGCTCTCAACGCCGTGCTCAACCCGATCAACACCCGACTCGATGCTGCCCTCATTGCCTGGCAGCTCAATCACTGCGAATGCGCTGTGCTCATTACAGACCGAGAGTTTGCACCTGTGATGGCCAAAGCCCTGGACATTTTGAAAACTCAATTTGACAGATCCATTGTGGTGATCGATGTTTGCGACTCTGAATACACAGGCCCTGGTGAACAGCTAGGACAATTTGAATATGAAGCTTGGCTTGCATCGCACGCACCTCTGTCCAAATTAGAAGGTCCGCAAAACGAGTGGGATGCCATTGCCGTCAGCTACACCAGCGGCACCACAGGTGACCCAAAAGGTGTTGTCACACATCACCGCGGCGCATACCTGAACGCAGTGAGCAATGTGGCCACTTGGACCATGCCGCACTTTCCCACTTATTTGTGGACCTTGCCTATGTTCCATTGCAACGGCTGGTGCTTTCCTTGGACGGTGGCCATGCTGGCCGGCACGCACGTTTGCTTGCGGCGCGTAGAAGCCCAACCCATCTTAGACGCCATGCGACAACACAAGGTCAATCACTACTGCGCAGCCCCCATCGTTCACAGCCTGATCTACAACGCCCCAGAAAGCATGCGGGCTGGCATTGACCAGCAAGTGCGGGGCATGGTGGCGGGTGCAGCACCCCCTGCCGCCATGATTGAAGGTATGGCCAATATCGGCTTTGACATCACGCATGTATACGGCTTGACAGAAGTCTACGGGCCCGCCAGCGTAGCAGTCAAACGCGAGTCTTGGGCCAACGAAAGTCTGACAGAACAAACTCGCTTGAATGGAAGACAAGGTGTGCGGTATGTGCTTCAAGAAGGCATGGCCGTGATGGACCCTGAAACCATGGCTGAATGCCCTGCTGATGGCACCACCATGGGCGAGATCATGTTCAAGGGCAACATTGTGATGAAGGGCTATTTGAAAAACCCACGCGCCACCCAAGAAGCTTTTGCAGGCGGCTGGTTTCACACCGGCGACTTGGCCGTGATGGAACCCGATCGCTATGTGAAAATCAAAGACCGCAGCAAAGACATCATTATCTCGGGCGGTGAAAACATCAGCTCTCTCGAAGTAGAAGACGCCCTCTATCGCCACTCTGCTGTGTTGACATGCGCTGTCGTTGCCAAACCAGACCCCAAATGGGGCGAGTCACCCTTGGCATTTGTCGAAGTCAAATCGGGAGCTTCAGTGTCTCAGGCAGACCTGATAGCGCATTGCAAAAACTTATTAGCCAGCTACAAAGTACCCAAAGAAATTCGCTTTGAGGAAATTCCAAAAACCTCTACAGGCAAAATTCAAAAATTCCAATTGCGCGAACGCGCCAAAAATGCCAACTGAATTCAAAAGGAATCACCATGACACACCCAGACGCCCCCTTGGTTCTTCGGCACGACGACGATCGCGGCGTGTGCACCCTCACCTTGAATCGGCCAGCCGCTTTCAACGCATTGAGCGAGGAGATGTTGACTGCCTTGCAAAGCGAGCTCGACAACTTATCCAAAAGCCAGAAGCTGAGGGTTCTTGTGATTGCGGCGGCTGGCAAAGCTTTTTGTGCGGGCCATGACCTAAGGCAAATGCGCGCAGAGCCTTCTATGGATTACTACCAAAAGCTCTTTTCGCAATGCGGACAAATGATGATGAGTATTCAAAAATTGCAAGTGCCCGTCATTGCCAAAGTGCAAGGCATTGCCACAGCTGCTGGCTGCCAACTTGTTGCGCAATGCGATTTGGCTGTAGCTTCTTCGGAGGCCAAGTTTGCGGTTAGCGGCGTCAATTTGGGTTTGTTTTGCGCCACCCCCAGTGTGGCTTTGTCTCGCAATGTGTCACGCAAAGCCGCTTTTGAAATGCTGGTCACAGGGGAGTTCCTAAACGCACAAGATGCTTTAAAGCAAGGCTTGATCAATCAAATTGCCGAACCCGAGGAACTCGACGCTTGCCTAGAAAACTTGGTTGCCAAAATTCTTTCGAAGCCTCAAGTTGCGTTGGCCATGGGCAAAGAGTTGTTTTACATGCAACTCGAAACTGGCATTGAGAAAGCCTACGAATATGCGTCTCAAACCATGGCTTGCAACATGATGGACAACTCGGCACTAGAGGGCGTGCAGGCGTTCATAGAAAAACGGAAACCCAATTGGTCTGCCACTTAGCAGAATGGCTGTTTAGCAGCCCTGCCATTCAGGCATTGGCTGCTAAATCTAAAAAGACCCGCCCGTTTTCAATTTTGACAGGCCATGCTTTGGCGGGTTCAGTTGCAGGTCCACATGCAATTGAACCATCTCGCACATCAAACAGTGCTTGGTGAAAAGGGCACTCCACAAAGTTGCCCTCTACGAATCCTTCGCACAATTTGGCATTGCCATGGCTGCATTCATTGTTGATGGCAAACACACCATCGTCCACTTTAAAAATAGCAATGTCGTAATTTAGCGGTGCCACAGCGATGCCAGCACCTTCAAACAAATCAGCCTCAGCGGCTACGTCAATCCAGTTGCTCATGTTTAGATGGGATAAATGATGGAATTGGGAATCATCTCACTGTCATAGATGCAAAGGCGCTCTTCAAATTTAAAGCCCTCTGGCGTTTGAACAATGATGTCCAAGTAGCGTCCCACATTGAAAACGGTCGACTCTTTGTCGAGTTTGGTGCGAAAAACTGCGTAGTTGGCTTCACTAAAAATACGGCCCTGCTCTACTTTTCGCACGACGGGCGCGCCCACCACATGTCGCTGGTAATAGGGGTCATGGAACAAAGTTTCGGAAATGCCATAAACCCTGTCTTTGAGCATACCCTTGCTGGTAAGCGACAAAGTGGCCAATGGAAAACCCCGCTCGTGGTTCTCCCGAGGCTGCAGTTTGTAGACACAATTTTCGATGAAAAAATCAGGCCACAAATCCCATTTCCCACTGTCAACTGCGCGGGCGTAATCGGCATAGAGTTGTTGGATACCAAACCAAGTTTGCATGTCCACCATGATCAGTTCTCCATCACTTTTCGCCAATAAGCATACATACCGCGAATGAGTGTTTCTGTCACCATGTGATCCGTTTCTTCAACATCGCGACCTCCCAACTCGGCAAGAGTGCGGTGCTGAGGTTTGCTTTCAAAGGATTGTTGAGAAAACTCAATCACTTCACCGTCATCGGCTGAAACAAAACCTGCAGGACCAAACAAGTTGGCTTGACGCAGGCGGCGCTCGGTCATCTCTTGTGTATCGTCTTCAAAGCCAAAGTGCGTCCAGACAAAATCGAATGCGCCGTGGCCATCGGGTTGAATGTGGCGCGTCGAAACGCTGTTCACTTGTTGCTGAAAAATAACACTGGGAAACAAAGTCATCATGACTGCAGTTGGCCCACCCCACCAAGCCTCTGGCACGATATCTAAGAAGCTAGGGTCGTGCAATTGCATGCTGGCTTTGAAGCTGCTCACTTGAGTCACATCAGATGCTTGACCTGTAGCTTGCCCCGCAGAACCGCGTGTCGAAATCATGGCCGCATGCCGATGGTGGTCATCCATGCGAAGCTCGCTTTTGTTGTCTGCTCGCCAAAGCCCAAATGTCACAAACCATGTGTGCAACAAACCCGGGTGGTAAGGGTCTTTGATGTTCTCTTGCATGAGTTTCCAGTTGCCCGGAATACGTTGCCTGTTGTAGCCCAAAATTTTGAGTTGGCGGCCATTGAACATGCGATCAAAGTACTGAAGAATGGTAGGCCCCATGAAGTCCTCCAATGACTCAACTGCATGGTCAAAAGAAGCGAATACCACGCCACCGCGTGCGGCTACTTTCAATGCATTGAGACCATGATCTTTGGGGTCAAAATCAGCCGGCATGCCGCCATTGACTTTGCCGTCCTGGCGAACACCGCGCCTGAATGGCACGCCCTGCAATTTGCCATCCAAGGCATAACTCCATTGGTGGTAAGGGCAGACGAGTTCTTTTCTATTGCCGTGTCGTTCGCGACAAAAGGCCATGCCCCGATGCGCGCACACATTTTCCACCACATGAATTTGACCTTCTTGGCTGCGCGTCATGATCACAGAACGCTCGCCAATGGATGTGCGTTTGAAATCAACCTTGTTGGGAATTTCTGCTTCTAAGCCAACATAACTCCAATGTGCTTTGTAAAAGAATCGCTCCAGCTCTTTGGCGTGAGTGTCCTTTTGGGTATAAACAGCAAAGGGAATGCGGCTAGTACCGCTGGTCTCCCAGTGAATGGGTTGCTCGTTCATAGTTGAATAGCTCCGCTGCGTTTCATGCCTCGAATCATGCCACGACAAATCTCGACGGCCTTGTTGTCGGTCGATCTCCTCAAGCAAGCTGAATTTTTTCGCATTGCGAAATTTGATCTCATTTTTTATCGTGACAACGCTATCAGCGGGCTGTCAGGGGCAACTTTTAAGATCTAATAGCCAAAATATCAATATCTCATGCAGTTATAAAAACGAGGACGAACATGGCTAACCAAAAATCCAAGATCATTTACACCCTGACCGACGAAGCTCCGTTGCTGGCGACAGCTGCCTTCTTGCCCGTCATCCAGGCCTTCACTCAGCCTGCTGATATTGAAGTTGAAACCAGTGACATTTCTGTTGCAGCACGCATTTTGGGCGAATTCCCAGACTACCTTACGCCCCAGCAAAAGGTGCCAGACAACTTGGCAGATTTGGGCAAGCGCACGCTCCTGCCCGACACCAACATCATTAAATTGCCCAATATCAGCGCTTCAGTACACCAGTTGGCTAGCGCCATCAAAGAACTTCAAGCCAAAGGCTTTGCCGTTCCTGATTACCCTGAAGATCCCAAAACAGATGCCGACAAAGCCATTAGCGCTCGCTACTCTAAGTGTTTAGGCAGTGCCGTCAATCCTGTTTTGCGTGAGGGCAACTCAGACCGTCGCGCCCCACTGGCTGTGAAGAACTTCGCTAGAAAAAATCCTCACAGCATGGGTGAATGGAGCATGGCTTCTCGCTCGCACGTTGCACACATGAAGCACGGCGACTTCTACCATGGCGAGAAATCCATAACGATGGACAAAGCACGCGATGTCCGCATGGAACTCATCACCAAATCTGGCAAGGCAGTCGTATTGAAAGCCAAGGTCTCTTTGCAGGCTGGCGAGATAGTCGACAGCATGTTCATGAGTAAAAAAGCGCTGTGCGAGTTTTATGAAGAGCAGATGGAAGATGCCCGCAAATCAGGCGTGATGTTCT
>CAXNGF010000097.1:0-7164 GCA_964201905.1 Limnohabitans sp.
GCCGCCTTCGCAGAGGGCATGGGCATGGTCAGCACCCTCATGCTCAAAGACACTTCTGACCGCATTGCTCGGCAAAACTGCTGCGTTTTAAAGTCATGCGGCTTTGGTCAATGAAGCATGCCAAGGTGCACCATCGCGTTTGGCTTGCATGGTATCGGTGGACCATGTTTGCCAGTTGTGGGCGGGTGCAATGCCATCCACTGTGTCCGGACCCGTTCGAGCTGCGGCCACTTCAGGGTTGGCAAAACCAGGTGGGAGTAATCCTGCCGCCACATCGTCAATGGCTTTGGACAAAATGCGCCGGTTGGCAATGATCACTTTGTCGGAGGTGCCCAAATGTTCGCGTGTGCGGTTTTGGATGGCGCCCATGCTTTCGCAAGCCCACTGATCATGCACATTGATATCGTCTTCGCCCATGCCTAAAAAGGTGCGGGTCATTTGCTCTTCTGGGTTGAAGCCCCATTGGTTGTGTTGGCCAGATTTTGGAATGTAGTCGGGCAAAGTGACTGCTTCTAAGCGTTGCTTGCGCATGGCTTCTTTGTTGACGGGACTGGCAAAACTGGTGAACACCGCATACCAGTAAGTGCGCGTGTCATCGACTGGCACGTGCATTTGGGTGATGGTCATGGTTTCCGATAAAGGAATTACAAAGGTATTTGGAAACAAGGAATTTGTAATGCGTACATGAGTGAGTTTTTCGTTCAGGGGCCTGAGCGTGGTCAGTTGCAAGCCGTAGGGCATTTCTGTGAAAGAAATATCGGGCTGATCAAACTCGCGCATGACCTTTGTCATGGGCCATTTTTCACCTTCTATCTCGCCGGCACTGGCACCACGAAATTGCTTGCCGTAGCTGTCTTCAAGCGAGGCGTCGTTGAAAAACCGGTGCAAGAAAGAAGCATGGGCAGGGTCAATGCCCACTTCAAATGCTTGAAGCCAATTGCAATGCCACAAGCCCTTGAAGGCGAAGGTGTGAGTGCCAGGTGCTTTGAAACAATCGAGTTCTGGTAAGGGCGGCGGCGTACTGTCTTCAGCGCCCATCCAGGCAAACAAAATGCCACTGCGTTCTTGGACGGGGTAATTGCGCTGCTTGATGCGGGTGCACAAAACGCTACCTTTGGGCTCGGCTGGCGTTTCTAGGCATTGGCCTGTGACGTCAAATTTCCAACCATGAAAGGGGCAACGAAGGCCATCGCCTTCATTGCGGCCGAAGGCCAGGTCGGCTCCGCGGTGTGGACAGTCGCGGTCTAGCAAACCAAATTCGCCTTGTGTGTTTTTGAACAAGACCAAATCTTGGCCTAGCAATTTGACAGCCTTGACGGCTCGAACGCCCATGCGCGGATCTAGCGCCGGATTGAACTCATCCAGCAAAGCCACAGGGTGCCAGTAGTGACGCATGACTTGTCCACAAGGGGTGCCGGGGCCTATGCGCGTGACGCGCTCATTTTGTTCTGCTCTCATCAAATCACTTTAACGCAAAATGCTGGGAAAGAAAATGATTTAAGCTGACGAGCAGTTCATTTCTGGCCCCAGTACAAACGATGCGGAGCCACTTTTTGAAACAAAGTATGAATTCTGAAAATCTTTTGTTTGTTTACGGCACTTTGCTGTCGGGCCTGAGTAACCACCATCACATGGCAGGTGCAACTTGTTTGGGCGAAGCCAGTATTCAAGCAGCCTTGTTTGACATGGGCGAATATCCCGCGCTCAGTGTGCAGGGTGAGTGGTCGCAATCTCTTGGCCCTGTGCATGGCGAGTTGTACCAAATTGAGCCTGCGCAATGGCAAGGTTTGGACGAGTTAGAAGAAGTGGACCCTGATTCAATTGAAAACTCAATGTACTTGCGTGTGCCCATTCAGGTGCAGTGGCAGCATCCTGAAGGCCCGCAAACTGTGAGTGCGCAAGTCTATGTTTACAACTGGTCATTGGCGGGCAGGCCGCGCATTGAACATGGCAACTTTCGCCGCCATTGCTTAATGGGTGGAAAGTGTTGATTCTGTGAGAACCAACTCGCCGCGCAATGAATGTGACAAAGCAGTGCTAATTCGCACGTCTACCATCTGACCCACCAAGCGCATACCGTTGGGCCCTGCCGGGAAGTTAACCACGCGGTTGCACTCGGTGCGGCCCGCCATTTCGGTGGCGTCTTTGCGCGCTGGGCGTTCCACCAAAATGCGTTGCACCGTGTTCAGGCGACTGTCGCCAATGCGTTTCACATTGGCTTCAATGGTGGCTTGCAAATGGTGCAAACGCTTGAGCTTGACATCATGCGGTGTGTCGTCGTGCAAATTGGCTGCAGGCGTACCAGGACGCGGACTGAAAATGAAGCTGAAACTGGTGTCGTAACCCACATCGTCAATGAGCTTCATCATTTTGTTGAAGTCCTCATCGGTCTCGCCGGGAAAACCCACAATGAAGTCGCTGCTCATGGCCATGTCTGGGCGAATGGCGCGCAGTTTGCGAATGGTGCTTTTGTACTCCATCGCGGTATAGCCACGTTTCATGGCCATCAAAATTCTGTCGGAGCCGTGTTGCACGGGCAAGTGCAAATGGCTGACCAATTTTGGCACCTTGGCGTACACATCAATGAGGCGCTGGGTAAACTCATTGGGGTGGCTGGTGGTATAGCGAATGCGCTCAATGCCTGGCATGTCGGCCACGTATTCAATCAGCAGGGCAAAGTCGGCAATCTCGGCCGTGTCGCCCATTTTGCCGCGGTAGGCATTGACGTTTTGACCCAACAGGGTGACTTCTCGCACGCCTTGCTCGGCCAAGCCCGCTATTTCAACCAACACGTCTTCAAAGGGACGACTCACTTCCTCGCCGCGCGTGTAAGGCACCACGCAATAGCTGCAATATTTGCTGCACCCTTCCATGATGGACACGAACGCGGTGGGGCCGTCCATCTTGGCGGGGGGTAGGTGATCGAACTTTTCAATCTCGGGAAAAGAGATGTCGACTTGGGGACGTTTTTTGGCGCTGCGAGCAGCCAAAAGTTCGGGCAGGCGGTGCAAAGTTTGAGGACCAAAGACCACGTCAACATAGGGTGCGCGTTTGATGATGTCGGCGCCCTCTTGGCTGGCCACGCAACCGCCCACGCCAATCAAAACACCTTTTTCTTTGAGGTGCTTCACACGGCCTAAGTCGCTGAATACTTTTTCTTGGGCACGTTCTCGCACCGAGCAGGTGTTGAACAAAATGAGGTCGGCTTCTTCGACGTTTTGGGTGGGCTCGTAGCCCTCGGCGGCCTTCATGACATCGGCCATTTTGTCCGAGTCGTACTCGTTCATTTGGCACCCGAAGGTTTTGATAAATACTTTTTTGCTCACAAGAGACTCCAAGCGGTGACTGGTTTATATCCAGGGGCTGATGGAAGGAGCGGGCCAAGGCGGCCCGCGAAAGAGGTGCTGATTATCGCAGGGACTTTGGCATGCCTTGCAATTTAAGCTTCCTTGGGTTTTTGATAAAACATGGGATAGTGGCGTTGTACCACGGGACCATCAAAAGCCCATGACATGCATTTGCCCACATGCGGTGGCGGTGTGGTGGGCACCTCTTCGGGCAGGCCGGCTTGTTGGTTTCTAAAATGAAGCGCAGAAGGAATGGTTTGGTATGCCGCGGTGGCCATGTTGAACAACATCTCTCGCAAGTGGGTGCAACCCGCAATGCCGCCAATTTGCGCGTCTATGGCTTTGCGCCAACCTGAACTCAATTTGCAGCCAATCAATTTGTGCATGCCTTGGGGTGATTGGTCGCATTCCGGGTGCGGTCTGTGAGCCATCTCAGTGAGCACGTCGTGAATAACGAATTGGTCGTCGACCGTCAGGCGAATGCTCAAGTCATGGATGGGCTGTCCCGCTTCACGGGTGTCTTGGCTGGGAATGGCAAAATTGTAGGTTTTGACGTCAATGAGTGCTGCTTCAATGTCCCACATGCCATCGTTCCGTGCAAAGCCTGAATAGACCACGGTGCGCGTATGTGACAGTTTTCGGGGGGAGGGTGGTGGAAGTGCCAATGGCGGCCTCTTTAATTTCGAGTTCAATGGGCTCATTATCGATTTGATTTGGAACTTTTGAATGTCAACTGAAGCAAAGCCCGTCATTTCACCCGCTGTTAGGCGCCAGACCATTGCCGATGCCCTCAGGCGAACGGCATTGCGCTTGCCCCAAAAGCTGGGCATTGTGTGTGGCAGCACATCTTGGACTTATACCGAGTTTGACGCCTTGGTCACTCGTTTAGCGGCAGGACTGTCGGGCCATGGCGTCAAGCCTGGCGATCGGGTGGCTGTGCTGGCGCGCAATTCTCATGGCTTTGCAGCGCTGCGCTTTGCCTTGGCGCGCATGGGGGCGGTCATGGTGCCCATCAATTTCATGTTGAAGGCCGACGAAGTGGCTTACATCCTGCGGCACGCGGGTGCTGCCACATTGGCCACCGATTCGGGCCTGGCCGATCTGGCGCGGCAAGCCTCTGCGCTTGACACCCAAGTGAAGCAGTTTGTTTGGTTGCCTTCTGAAGACCCAAGCGAGCCAGTGGCAGGCATGCTTAATTTTCATGAATTGGCCGCATGCACAAAAGCTTTACCTGAGAGCGGTTTGGCCAGCCAAGACTTGGCGCAAATTGTCTACACCAGCGGCACAGAGTCGATGCCCAAAGGCGCCATGCTCACGCACGATGCCGTGTTGTGGCAATACGTGAGTTGCGTGGTGAATGCCGAAATTGCCGAGCAAGACTTGGCTTTGCACGCGCTGCCGCTTTATCACTGCGCGCAGCTTGATGTGTTCTTTGGCCCTGCCATCTACATTGGCAGCAGCAACGTCATTACCTCAAAACCCGTGCCTGACAATTTGTTGGCCTTGATTGAGAAATACAAAATCACCAGTTTCTTTGCGCCGCCCACGGTGTGGATTGCCTTGCTGCGCTCGCCTCTGTTCGATCCCGACAAGCTCACGCATTTGGCCAAGGGCTATTACGGAGCTTCCATCATGCCCGTAGAAGTGTTGAAAGAATTGGCATCGCGTTTGCCCAAGGTGCGTTTGTGGAATTTGTATGGCCAAACAGAAATTGCGCCTTTGGCCACCATGCTGGGCCCAGACGATCAACTGCGCAAACCCGGCTCTTGTGGCCGCGCTGTATTGAATGTGGAAACACGCGTGGTGAACGACGACATGCAAGATGTGAAGCCGGGCGAAGTAGGTGAAATCGTGCATCGCTCGCCGCATTTGATGTTGGGTTATTTCAAGGATGATGAAAAAACCCGCGCCTCGTTCTCGGGAGATTGGTTTCACAGTGGTGACTTGGCCACCATCGACGAGGAGGGCTACATCAGTGTGGTCGATCGCAAAAAAGACATGATTAAAACAGGCGGTGAAAACGTAGCCAGTCGCGAAGTGGAAGAGATGATTTATCGCCTACCGGCCGTGAGCGAAGTGGCGGTCATTGGCTTGCCCGATCCGAAGTGGGTGGAGGCGGTCACCGCGGTGATTGTTTTGAAGACTGGACAAACATTGACAGAAGCCGAGGTGATGGCGCATTGCAAGCAACACATGGCTACTTTCAAAGTGCCAAAGCGTGTGCTCTTCGCCGAGGTGCTGCCTAAAAACCCCAGCGGTAAATTGCTCAAGCGTGAATTGAGAGCCCACTACGCCTGAGGCCTTGGTTTGGGCCTCTAGGTGAAATCAACAACGTGTCCTACAAAATGTCCTATCTTGTCATGCCATGCTCAGGAGCCAAAACAGAATGAGCACTGAAAGAGAATTGAAGAGAGCAAGCCACGCAAGTTCTGCAGGGTCGACATTGGCCCAAAAACTCATTGCACGCGCCTCTGGGCAGTCCCACGTCAGTGTGGGCGATGTGCTCACTTGCCAAGTTGATCTGGCCATGTTTCACGACTCATCTGGGCCGCGTCGATTAAAGCCCATGCTGGCCGAAATTGGTGCCCAAATTTGGGATCGAAACAAAGTGGTGTTGGTGCTTGACCACTATGTGCCTGCGAGAGACGCAGAATCTGAAAAAATAGTTCGCATCACCCGCGATGTAGCCAAAGAGTGGCAACTCCCCCATGTGATTGATTCTGAAGGTATTTGCCATGTGGTGTTGCCTGAACGTGGGCATTTGAAGCCTGGCTATTTTTGTGTAGGAGGTGACTCCCATTCACCAACAGGCGGTGCATTTGGTACCTACATGTTTGGCATTGGCGCTACAGAAATGTTGGGTGTGGTGGCCACTGGCGAAATTTGGGTGCAAGTGCCGCAAACGCTCAGAATGATGTGGCATGGCGCACTTCAAAAAGGTGTTTGTGCCAAAGACATGATGCTGCACATGATAGGCAAGTTTGGCATGAATGGCGGCAACTACCAAGCGCTTGAATTTGCGGGCGACACAGTTCGCGGTCTAGGCATGCAAGAGCGCATGACCCTGTCCAACATGAGTGCCGAGATGGGGGCTCAAGTGGGCCTGATCGCGGCAGACAGCACCACCCGCGATTATTTGAAATCTGTGGGTGTTTCTGAAGATGTCATTGAGCAGAGCCAATACTTTGAAACCGATGAAACGGCCGACTGCCAACGCTTTGATTTTGAGGCCTCGCAATTGAGCCCGCAGGTGGCAGCGCCGCACAGTCCTGAAAACACCAAAGCCGTTGGTGAGTATTCGCACATCTTGCCCACAGTGGCCTACATTGGCGCGTGCACGGGTGCTAAGCTGGCCGATTTGCGCGCAGCAGCCGAAGTTTTAAAGGGCCGCAAAGTGGCTGCAGGTGTGCAACTCATGGTGGCGCCTGCCAGTGCAAGAGACCAAGCGCAGGCAGTGCGTGAAGGTGTGATGCAAATCTTGAAGGATGCAGGTGCCAGCATATTGCCCAATGCCTGTGGTGCTTGTGCAGGTTATGGTGGTACTTTTGAAGAAGGTGCTACTGTGATTTCAAGCACGGCCAGAAATTTTCAAGGGCGCATGGGGCCTGCCAGTGTTCAGGTTTATTTGGCATCACCCGCCACCGTGGCAGCTTCTGCACTGAGAGGGCATATTGCCGATGTGCGCGAGGTCTTGGCATGACACATGGCGCAGCTGAATTTCACAAAGTTTGGCGGGTAGGGGCCAACATTGATACCGATGCCATGGCGCCTGGTGCCTATATGAAACACGGCATTGAGGTCATTGCATCGCACTGCT
>CAXNGF010000098.1:0-7128 GCA_964201905.1 Limnohabitans sp.
CTCGGTCACGGCAAATTAATCAAACAGCTTAATGTTGCCAGCTTGGCGGCATGGGAAGCCGACAAGCTCAACCATGCTCATGCTGCAGCGGGTGCCTTGCTCACTTACGCAGAACACACGCAAGGCAGATCACTGCCGCACGTGTCGCAGCTTAAAGTTCAAAAGGCCAACGACCTCATTGACCTTCCAACCAGCACCCGCCGCAACTTAGAACTCACACAAACCTTGCGGGGCGAGGACTCGCCCACACTGTTCTCCTTGCTAGACACCTGCATGACAGGCATGGGCAGTCGGCAACTCAAACAATGGCTGCTTAACCCACCACGCGACAGACAAGTTGCGGTTGAACGCTTGGCCGCCATCGATCAATTGAACGACAACATCGCTGCCGCACAAAGCGGGGGGGGCATTTGGTCCAAATTAAGAGAGCAACTCAAAGGCGCAAGCGATGTGGAGCGCATCACCGCACGCATTGCGCTGAAGCAGGTACGGCCACGTGAATTGGTGGCACTTAAAAATGCACTCATCCGCTCTGCATCTTTGGCACACCATTTGCAAGACACCTTGGGTCACTTGTCGCCCACCAAGTTGTTACACGACATCCACTTCGATTTGCAGCCGCCTGCTGGCCTTACAGAAATATTGCAGCAAGCTTTGTTGGAAGAGCCGGCCAATTTGATTCGCGATGGCGGCGTGATGGCCCACGGCCTGGACGCAGAGCTGGACGAGTTACGCGCCATCCAAACCAATTGCGACGACTTCCTGCTTGAGTTGGAAACACGAGAAAAAGCGCGTACAGGTATTGCCAATTTGCGAGTGCAATTCAACAAGGTTCATGGCTTTTACATTGAAGTGACTCAAGGTCAAATTGACAAAGTACCCGACGACTATCGGCGCCGTCAAACTTTGAAAAATGCAGAGCGCTTCATCACACCAGAACTTAAAACCTTTGAAGACAAGGCCTTGTCTGCGCAAGAGCGCGCATTGACACGTGAAAAATACCTTTACGAACTTTTGCTAGAACAACTGCAAACTCACATTCAGTCGCTCACGAAATTGGCGCAAGCCATGGCGCAGTTGGATGCACTTTGCACATTCACAGAGCGCGCTAACACTCTAAACTGGTGCGCGCCGCAGTTTGCCAAAGAGCCCTGCATTGAAATTCGCCAAGGCCGACACCCGGTGGTGGAAGCGCGATTGGCAGAAACCTCAGGCGGCAGTTTCATTGCCAACGATTGCCTCATGAACACCAAGCAACGTTTGCAAATCATCACTGGCCCCAACATGGGCGGTAAATCGACTTACATGCGCCAGGTTGCATTGATCGTGCTATTGGCCAGCATAGGCAGTTATGTGCCCGCCAGCAGTTGCAGGCTGGGCCCTATTGACGCCATTCACACGCGCATCGGGGCAGCCGATGACTTGGCCAATGCCCAATCCACCTTCATGCTTGAGATGACCGAAGCTGCCCAAATTTTGCACAGTGCCTCACCCTTGTCATTGGTGCTCATGGACGAAATTGGCCGTGGCACTTCCACCTTTGACGGGCTGGCCTTGGCCAGTGGCATTGCCTCGCACTTGCACGACAAGACCCAGGCCTTCACCTTGTTTGCCACACATTACTTTGAACTCACCGAGTTTCCTGCCTCGCACCATGCGGCATTGAACATGCACGTGGGTGCCACTGAATCGGGCAGTGACATTGTCTTTTTGCATGAGCTTCAAGCTGGCCCAGCCAGCAAAAGTTATGGCGTGCAGGTGGCAAGGCTTGCCGGAATGCCGACAAGCGTGTTGAACCATGCCCGACATACTTTGACGGCATTGGAAGCTGGGGCAAATGAGAACCGCATTCAGGTGGACCTGTTTGCGCCACCGCCTGAATCAGAGCATTCCGGCCCTTCTGCCTTAGAAGCTGCTCTTAATCAAATCGATCCCGATGCCCTCAGCCCTCGCGAAGCCTTAGAAGCCCTGTACAGTTTGCAGCGCGTCTTAAAGCGTTCAGAAAATTGAACCAATGAACAACATCATTTTTTCGCATGGCAACGGTTTTCCAGCCAGTACTTACCGCAGCTTCACAAAAGATTTAAGCCGAAGAGGTTTCAAAGTTTCTTCGATTGAAAAGTTTGGCCACAATCCCCTCTTTCCAGTTACCAGCAATTGGCCTTACTTGGTCCAAGAACTGGCAGATTTTGCAAAAATATCTGCCGATCAAACGGGTCACAAGCCGTTTCTCATAGGACATTCGCTGGGCGGCCTTCTCAGTTTAATGTGTGCCTCCAAAAACCCCCACCTCACAGCAGGCGTGGTTCTTCTCGACTCACCCGTGGTGGGTGGCTGGAAAGCCAGTGCCCTTAATTTGGTCAAGAAAACCAACTGGATTGGCTCCGTCAGTCCAGGCCGAATTAGCAAATCACGGCGGCAACACTGGCCTCACATTGAAGCTGTGATTGAACACTTTCAGCACAAGCGTGCATTTGCTCAATGGCATCCCGATGCACTTAGAGACTATGCTGAATTCGGCACTCGCATAGAAAATGGCGAGCGGGTTTTAAGTTTTGATCGCGACATTGAAACGGCTATTTACAACACATTGCCACACAATTTGTCTTCGATGCTAAAGCGACATCCGCTCAAGTGCAATGTGGCTTTCATTGGCGGCACCCAGTCTCGAGAGATGCGTCTTGTGGGCACTGAGTTAACCGACAAGGTTTCAAAAGGCCGAGTGATGTGGCTTGATGGATCTCACTTGTTTCCCATGGAAAAGCCTGTAACCACAGCAGCAGCTGTAGAAGCGGCCCTGCGAAATATGGGGGCGCTGTAAAAAGCTTTTAAACCGTCCTTAAGGCGCCCAGTTAACCAGACCTGTCCAAGCTGTCGCTAGCACCACAATGCCAAACGCAATGCGGTACCAAGCAAAGACTTCAAAGCTGTGACTGGCGATGAACTTCAAGAGCCACCGCACACAAATCCAAGCGCTGAGGAAGGAAACCACCAAGCCTGTTGCAAACATGGGAATATCCTCCACAGACAACAACGCGCGTTCTTTGTAAAGGCTGTAAACACCTGCACCAATGAGTGTTGGGATGGCCAAAAAGAATGAAAAATCGGTAGCCGCTTTGCGCGACAAACCCAGCAACATGCCGCCAATAATGGTGGCACCACTTCGACTGGTGCCTGGAATCATGGCGAAGCACTGAACGAGTCCAACCATCAGGGCATCCCGGCCCCTCATGTCCTCCACTGTACGAATACGCACACTCGAAGGTGGCCTTCTCTCAGCCCACAAAATAACAAAGCCTCCCACAATGAATGTGGTTGCGACGACCCAGGGTGTGAACAAATGTTCTTTAATCAATTTGCCAAACAGCAAACCCAGCACAACGGCTGGCAGAAATCCAATGAAAACATTGAGAACAAAGCGCTGTGCTTCGACTTGGTACCTGAAGGCTTTGGCCGTGGAGCGAATTTTTTCCCAGTAGACCAATATGACTGCAAAAATAGCGCCCGTTTGAATTGCAATGTCAAAAACCTTGGCTTTTTCATCGTTAAACCCAAGCAAAGCACCTGCCAATATCAAATGGCCCTTCGATGAAATGGGCAAAAATTCGGTCAAGCCTTCCACAACGCCCATGGCAGCGGCTTTGGCAAGTAACATTAAATCCACCAGTACTCCTTAGTTACCCCTCAATTATCACCTCAGAGAAGCCTCACATAGCGCCGACTGGCTCTAAAATCGCGCTATGAGCACAGCCAACGACAAAGTCAAATCGACAGACGCCCCACCAGACGCCCACAAGGTGAGTAATTTTTTGCGGCAGATCATCGAGTCAGATCTGGCTAAGGGTACCAATGCACAGCGCCAATGGGCGGGCTCTCCAGGCGATGCTGCCCATCATGCAGCGGGCACAACCGATCCTGCCAAAATTCGCACTCGTTTTCCGCCTGAGCCCAATGGCTATTTGCACGTTGGCCATGCCAAAAGCATTTGCTTGAACTTTGGCTTGGCCCGCGACTACGGCGGTGTATGCCACATGCGCTTTGACGACACCAACCCCGAAAAAGAAGATACCGAATACGTCAACGCCATTTTGGATACCGTGAAGTGGCTGGGTTTCAATTGGGATGCCAATGGAACCTCTCATTTGTACCAGGCCAGCGATTATTTCGACTTCATGTACCGAGCTGCCGAGTTCCTCATTCAAGCAGGTTTGGCTTATGTGGATGAGCAATCAGCCGAAGACATGCGCTCCCACCGTGGCGACTTCAACACCCCCGGCAAGGACAGCCCTTTTCGGTCGCGCACACGCGAAGAAAATTTGAATCGTTTCCGCGAAATGCGAGACGGCAAACTTGTCGATGGCGCTGCTGTGCTCCGCGCCAAAATTGACATGGCCTCGCCCAATATCAACATGCGCGATCCGGCCATCTACCGCATTCGCAGAGCGACACACCACAACACGGGTGATACATGGTGCATCTACCCGATGTACACCTTTGCCCACCCCATTGAGGACGCTCTAGAGCAAATCACCCACAGTATTTGTACGCTTGAGTTTGAAGATCAACGCCCGTTTTACGATTGGCTGCTAGAGCGCCTGTCCGAAAGCCATTTTTTGTTAGATGGCACGGCTTTACCTGCATTGCTGGCCCAACCCAATCCGAAACAATACGAATTTGCCAGACTCAACCTCACCTACGTAATCACCAGCAAACGCAAGTTGGCTCAGTTGGTCAACGAGCACAAAGTAAGTGGATGGGATGATCCTCGCATGCCCACCATTGTGGGCCTTCGCCGCAGAGGCTACACGCCCGAGAGTTTGCAGCTTTTTGCAGAGCGCATTGGCGTGACCAAAAGTGATTCTTGGATTGACTACAGCACCCTAGAGGGTTGTTTGCGCGATGACCTCGATCCCAGGGCTGCGCGAGCCATGGCTGTACTCGACCCCTTACAGCTCAGCATCACCAATTGGGATGAACTGATGGGCGCCGGCACGCTCGAGGCTTGTCATGCCCCTGTCCATCCACATCATCCAGAGTTAGGGCCAAGGCATTTTCAATTTGGTAAATCTCTTTGGATCGAGCGCAGTGACTATGAAGACAACCCGCCCAAAGGTTTCTTTCGATTGTTCCCTGGCAACAAAGTTCGCCTGAAATACGGCTATGTCATTGAATGCACAGGCTCGAACAAAGATGCCAATGGCCAAGTGACCGAAGTGCTTGCGCAACTCATTCCAGACACGAAAAGCGGCACACCAGGCTCTGACAGTGTGAAGGTTAAAGGCGTGATGACTTGGGTGTCACAGGCTGATGCCTTGGCTGCCGAAGTTCGTTTGTACGACCGCTTGTTCACCGAGGCCCATCCAGATGCGGGAGGCAAAGACTTTTTGGCCAGCTTCAACGCAGAGAGCTTGAAAGTGATGACCGCTTTTGTAGAACCATCATTGGCAAACACTACGCCCGATGCCAAATTTCAATTTGAAAGACATGGTTACTTTGTCGCGGATCGCATCGACCATAAAGCCAACAAGCTGGTCTTTAACCGCTGTACAGGCCTGAAAGATACTTGGGCTAAGTGAATTCAAAAAGGCGCATCACTTCGCAGTGAATGCGCCCTCTTGTGGCATTGATGTTAAGCACCAAGGCCGGCAGAATACAAACCAATTGTGCAGAGGAAACCAACGAACCAAGCAACTGATCGCAGCTTGTCTTGGTCAGCCACATAGCATGCAATGTAGGCTATGCGTGCGGCAATGAAAATGCCTGCATAGATATCAAGTCGCGCCTGCGGTACTTGGGCGTGCATAGCCACCAAAATGCCAACGGCATAAAACGGAAATGCTTCAAAACAATTGCCCTGGGCTGCATTGGCTCTGGCTCGATAGCCCGTTTGTTGCGCCAACCACTCACGCGGATTGTGATTGTCGTAATTTTTCTGCCCAGCTTTGGCAATACCGGCACAAACGATTGGCATCAACCCTGCCACCAACAAAGAGGTAATTGCCACATTCATATTGAGATCTCTTTCTAAAAATTAAACGATCTTAACGCTCAAGTTGGGCAATCGATCAATGTGCATCTCTATCACATCGCCGCGAACGACCGGTCCTACATTCTCTGGCGTACCAGAGTAAATGATATCGCCAGGAAACAACTCAAAGCCTTGTCAAAAGGAATTTTCACCTTTTCTTGGGCCATACTTGGGCTTTCGCACCCCAAAAGGGCACCCTTTGACATCAATACTGGGCCTTGGAAAAAATCCAGACGATCCATGCCTTTTTCAACTTGTAATAAAGTTAAAAATAGTACTTACGAAGGCCTAAACTCTCAGATTGGCACAATCCCCAGTCTGGTAACTTAGAATTTGGGTTTATTCGGTTCCGCACAGGAAATTTTCATGTCTTTGCATTCGATTCGCATTTCATTGCTCGCCTTAGCTTCGGCCATTATTTTGGCCGCTTGTGGTGGCAACTCTTCCTCTATCCCAGCACCACCAGAAGGTGTCATTGTTGCCACGGCAGGTGACAGTCAAATCACGATCAGTTGGAAAGAAAGACCGGGCGTTGAAGATTGGTTATTTGCAGCACCCAACACCCCAAATTTAAGTTTAAATTCTTGGCTGGCCACAGCAGGTTCCACTTCCAAACTTAAAATCACGTCCCCCTATGTTGTTACCGGTCTTTCCAACGGCACCCCCTACTCTTTTTTCATAACAAGTCGAATCAGCAACGGTCCTGGCAGCGAAGCCACACCCACTGTGACCGCCACACCCCGTTTGGCCGGCATTGATTGGACGAGCGGTGTCAATCTCAATACAGGCACTCAAACTGGCTTAAGCTTTGGTAGCTACGTTGATACAGCTAGTAACACTTTCAAATACGTGTATTTAGCTGTTGGCAATGGCGGCCGCATGCTCAGGGCATCCACCATCGATGCATGGACAGCCATCACACCCGTCGTCTCAACTAACCTGAATGGCAGCACTTTTGGGTTTGCCAAGTTCATTGCTGCAGGTGATGCAGGACAAGTCATTTACAGCACAGACACTCAAACTTGGGTAAAAGCGACCAGCATCACTGCGCAAAATTTGAATGCCATGTCGAATAAAGGCATCATCGCAATTGCTGTGGG
>CAXNGF010000099.1:0-7113 GCA_964201905.1 Limnohabitans sp.
AAAGAGAGATCAACGCGGTAGGGTGTCCAAAAAATCGCGACCGTACCGACGTTGTTTGAAGCTAGCAAGGCCGTGGCCACAGCCACAGCAAACAAACTCATGAGCCAAAGTGCAGCGCGCATGATTTTTACTTTCCTGATGACGCCGTAGCTAGCGCAGCCAAAGAACCATCAAGTCTTGGAATAGCATTGCCCTTGCTCAATGCTTGAGCTTTCTCTAACAATTGCAATGCATGTTGTGTTTTGCGCGCCCCTGAGTCGAAATATTTTTTCAGGGCTACTGCAACTGCTTGCATGTCTGCGCGGGCCGCATCGTTCTGTCTGGCCAACAAACCAAGCCTTGCATTGAGCAATTTGAGTTTCAAATTTTCACGCAAGAAATACCCTTGTTCTGGGGCCAACAGCGCCGCCTCAGGACTGTCAATGCGGCTGACCCGCAAAAGCCCGCGCGCTTCCAGCATGAACCGCTCAAGCACTGTCTGCCACCAAGCCGAATTCTGAGTGTGAGTGAGATTTGCATCAACAGGTTTGGATGGGCTTGCTGTGGACCGGATCATTTCATTGGCCAAAGGCAACTCATCTGCCAAGGCCACAATTTCATCCAACACCAACAACATCCCAGGCAGGTCTGTAATTTGAACTGATTTGACCAGTTCAAGGTCGCGATCGATGGCTCGTTGAATGTTAATCAAGCGTGGATTGGATGCTCTTTGAAGTCGCAATTGAGCGGTTTTGAGGACGCCCAACAAAGGCTCCAAGCTACTGGTTAATTGAGCCTGCTGCTGCGCCAGTCGCAACGAAGACTCAATGTCCAAAACCAAGTTTTCATCGCGTGAACGAGACAAAGTTTGAATGAGCTCCTCGAGTTGAGCCCGCTGCAATGTCGCTTCACCCAACCTAGACTCAACCAAGGCCATTCGGGCGGCACTGTCTTTCACGCTGTCTTGCGCTTGTTTGGCCCAAGCTTTGGCTTCCAGAGATTGTTGACCTGCGTCAGCACTTTGTCTTGCAAGTTGGCCTTGAATGCGAGAAAGCTTTTCCCAGAGCAGACCACTGAAAATAATCGCCACGACGGCCAACATCACAGGCAACCAAAATATCAAGGGCCGGCGCTGCGACCTCTTGTCCTGCACCGATGTGGCGGCAGACTCGACGCTTGGATCCTTGGAATTTTCAGTGCTCATGCCATTGATTTTATAGATGCCAGCAATGAACTGAACCCTGGCGGGGCAATAGAAACAGTACCCCAACCCATTTTTTGGGCTAATTCGGCCATTCTGGGGTGAGTGACAGTGGCTTTGGCCATTGACCAATTGGCCTTCGGGCATTGCGAGATGAGGGCTTGAAGCGCAGCTGAACTGCTGAACAACCAAACGGCACCATCAGCAATGTACTGATGAACGAGCGCTTTCTGTGACTCTGTCAACTGAACGGGTGTGCGTTGGTAGGCTGCAATGGCTGAGACCTTCACTTTTGCTTTTTCAAGTTCCAGAGCTAGCCAATCTCGTCCAGCTGTAGCTCCCGATTCATCAGCACCCCGCACAAACAACACATCCATGCCCTGGACTGCTTGTGTACCCACAACCTCCCACAAAGCCTCTGAATCGAGCTGTCTTGCTTGCCCTGAGGGTTGGTCAATCTGGCTGAAAGGGATGCCACATTGCACCAAAGCAGCCGCGGTACCGGGACCCGTGCACCAAGCGCGCGCCACCAGAAAATGCTCAACCCAATCAGGCTGATGACGAAGTGCTTGGGCTAAAAATCGAACGGCATTGGCGCTGACAAACATAACCACTTGACTGCGTTTTAAATGTGCCAACGCCTCCATCGCAGTTTGAGTCGTCAAAAATTCTGTCAATTCTAGAAGTGGCAATCGAAGGGCTTGATAGCCCGCTTCATTCAATGAATCGACCCAAGCGTTTGCATCTTGCGCAGGTCGAGTGACCACAACTTGCGTCATGGCGAAGTGGCGAGATTCATCAGTGGGCACCGCCACGTCTTAGCTCGGCTGCAATTTGGGTTCCCAAACTTTCAGCCTCTTCAAGGCTGACCACTTGAGCAACAACTTGAGCGGTGACCAAGGTGGCTGAGCCCTCTGGGTCACCCCATGCCGCTCGCAGGCTCAATGTTGGGCCCGACAAGGTGGCATGCGCAGCCAAAGGCATAGAGCAACTTCCGCCCATTGCGCGACTGACAGCACGTTCAGCCGCCACTGCCAACCAAGAAGTTGAGTGGACCAAGGGCTTCAAGGCATCGATTAAATCGGTTCGCCCAGCGCAAATTTCTATGCCCAAGGCACCTTGCCCTGCAGCCGGCAGCATTTGTTCAGTTTCAAAGATATGGCGAATTCGGTCAGACAACTGCAAGCGTTTCAAACCCGCTGCCGCCAAAATAATGCCGGCATAGAGGCCTTCATCCAATTTGCGCAAGCGCGTGTCTAAGTTGCCACGCAAAGGCTCAATTTTCAAATCAGGTCGAAGCGCCCTCAGTAAAACGGTTCTGCGAAGGCTAGACGTGCCCACCACGGCACCTTGTGGCAAGTCCATCAAAGTGGCGTATTGGCTTGACACCCAGGCATCACGAGGGTCTTCTCGTTCCATGACGCAGGCCAACTCGAAGCCATCGGGCATGTCCATGGGGACGTCCTTGAGGGAGTGCACTGCAATGTCTGCTCGCCCCTCTGAAAGCGCCACTTCCAGTTCTTTGACAAACAAACCTTTGCCACCGACTTTGCTGAGGCTGCGGTCTAGAATTTGATCACCCTGGGTAGTCATACCCAATAGGTGAACTTCAAAACCGCGCGCCTGCAAGATGGCTTGAACATGTTCAGCCTGCCACATGGCCAAGCGGCTTTCGCGTGTGGCAATGACAATAGGACGATTGGAATGGGAGGGTGTAGAAGGGTTCAAACCAGTAACCTGTTCGTAATTTTTCAAGCAATTCAAATGCTAGCATGACACAAGCCCTTTATACAGACGTGTCGTCATGCCAAACACAACAATTCCTCCTCTGAAACGCAATTCTCGTGACAACGAACGCCCTTTGGTTGAGGACATCCGCTTATTAGGTCGCCTTTTGGGGGATGTGATTCGAGAGCAGGAAGGCGGCGAGATTTTCGAATTGATCGAAAAAATTCGCAAACTGTCTGTGGCTTTTAGGCGAGATGCCGATCAAGATGCCGACAAATCTTTGAAAAAGCTACTTAAGGGCTTGCCGGGCGACCACGCCGTCAGCGTGATTCGTGGCTTTACTTATTTCAGCCACTTGGCCAATTTGGCGGAAGACAGACATCACATCCGCAGACGCGCTATTCACGAGCGTGTGGGCGACGCCCACGAGGGCAGCATTGAAGTTGCGTTGCAACGGCTGCGTTGGGCGGGCATTACGCCCAAAATCATTTCACAAACCTTGGCCCATAGCTTTGTCTCACCGGTGCTGACCGCCCATCCGACAGAAGTGCAGCGACAAAGTATTTTGAGTGCTGAACGCGACATTGCACAGTTGTTGAACGAACGCGATGAAATCAAAGCACGTGCAGCCGTGGTGAACGCCGCAAAGGACGCCTTGACGCCCAAAGAATTGGCGGCCAACGAGCAACGAATGCGCGCACGTGTCATGCAACTTTGGCAGACGCGTTTGCTGCGCTTTTCGAAGTTGACGGTTGCCGATGAAATTGAAAATTCTTTAAGCTACTACGAGTCAACTTTTCTGCGAGAAATTCCCAAAATTTATGCGGCACTGGAAGAAGCATTGGGAACGCATCCCGTTGCGCCTTTCTTGCGCATGGGCCAGTGGATAGGCGGCGACCGCGACGGCAACCCCAATGTCAACGCACAAACCCTGCAACACGCGCTAAAAAGACAGGCGGAAGTGGCATTGCGCCACTACCTCACTGAAGTGCATTTCTTGGGCAGTGAGTTGTCTTTGTCGGCCATGTTGGTTAGTTTTTCACCCGCCATGAAAGCCTTGGCAGAAAAATCGCCAGACACCAACGTTCACCGCATGGACGAGCCCTACAGGCGCGCTCTGACTGGCATGTATGCGCGATTGGCAGCCACACTTAAATCATTGACAGACGGTGATGCAGCAAGGCATGCGATTGCGCCGCAAAATCCTTACCCAAACGCCAGCAGCTTTCTCGCAGATTTGAAAATCATTCAAACCTCCTTGCAAAACCATCATGCAAAAACCTTGGCCGCTCAGCGACTTGACCCACTGATTCGTGCGGTGGAAGTATTTGGCTTCCATTTGACAACGGTTGACTTGCGCCAAAGCTCAGACCAACACGAAAAAGTAGTCTGCGAATTATTGGCAACAGCGCGCGTAGAAAAAGATTACGCAGCGCTTGATGAACAAAGTAAGCGCAAGCTGTTAATGGCAATGCTCAATGAAGCAAGGCCTTTGCGCATTCCTGGTGCCACTTACTCAGAACATGCCCTTTCTGAATTGGCCATTTTTGAGGCTGCCCGTGAGGCGCGCGGAAGTTACGGCGCAGAAGCAATTCGACACTACATCATCAGCCACACTGAAAGTGTGAGTGACCTGCTGGAGGTCTTGCTGCTACAGAAAGAACTGGGCTTGATGCGCGGTACTTTGGATCACATTGCTCAAGTTGATTTGATTGTGGTGCCTTTGTTTGAAACCATTGAAGACTTGCGTAATTCTGCCGGCATCATGCGCGAGTTCTACGCCTTACCTGGCATTGCCAATTTGGTACAGCGTTCAGGTGCCGAGCAAGACATCATGTTGGGTTATTCAGACAGCAACAAAGACGGCGGCATTTTCACCAGCAATTGGGAGTTGTACCGCGCAGAAGTGGCTTTGGCGGAAGACTTCGACCGACTGGCCAACAGTCACAAAATTCAACTGCGCATGTTTCATGGTCGGGGTGGCACAGTCGGCCGCGGCGGTGGCCCCAGTTACCAAGCCATCTTGGCGCAACCTCCGGGCACGGTTAAAGGTCAAATTAGACTGACCGAGCAAGGTGAAGTGATTGGCTCTAAGTATGCCAACCCCGAAATTGGAAGGCGAAATTTAGAGACCTTGGTGGCTGCCACTTTAGAAGCCACTTTGTTGCAACCCACGAAGCCAGCAGCTCGCAACTTTTTAGAAACTGCAACACTGCTTTCGCAGGCCAGTATGCAAGCCTACCGCCACTTGGTTTATGAAACAGCAGGCTTCAATGATTACTTCTTTGAGGCCACACCCATTCGAGAAATTGCAGAGCTCAACATTGGCTCCCGCCCTGCCTCCCGCAAAGCCAATCAAAAAATTGAAGATTTGCGCGCAATCCCTTGGGGCTTTAGTTGGGGCCAATGCCGACTGACCTTACCAGGATGGTTTGGCTTTGGTTCGGCAGTCGACCAGTTTCTAGATCGCCCCACAGACAAAGAGCGCAAAGCAGCCTTGGCTTTGCTCCAAAAAATGGTCAAACAATGGCCCTTCTTCAAAACCCTGCTGTCCAACATGGACATGGCCTTGGCCAAAAGCGACTTGGCTCTGGCCTCTCGCTACAGCGAACTGGTGAGCGACACCAAATTGAGAAAAAAGATTTTTACGGCCATCGAAGCCGAATGGCACCAGACTGCCAATGTCATGACACTCCTCACAGGCGAAAAACACCGTTTGGCCAACAATCCTGCGCTGGCCCGGTCCATTCGCCATCGTTTCCCCTACATCGACCCCCTGCATCACCTGCAGGTTGAACTGATACGGCGTTTTCGCGATGGCAAGGCAGACGAACGTGTCCAAAGAGGCATCCATCTCTCGATCAACGGGATTGCAGCCGGACTGAGGAACACGGGATAAATCGCTAGGAAGGCTTTTTTCGTCGTTTTCAGTCTGTTTTGAGGGTCTGCCACGCGTTCGAGGAGCCTGGCAACCCGATAAAATCTGCAAATGTCTAAAAACCAATTCGATCAAAAGTCCCAGGCCTGGTCGGCCTTGTTTTCCGAGCCCATGAGCGATCTGGTGAAGCGCTACACGTCAAGTGTCTTTTTCGACAAGCGACTTTGGCAATCGGACATACAGGGCAGTTTGGCCCATGCCGAGATGTTAGCCATTCAAAAAATCATCAGCCCCCAAGATCTGGTCGACATTCAGCGCGGCATGGCTCAAATTACTCAAGAAATTACACAGGGCCAGTTTGATTGGAAACTGGATTTAGAGGATGTGCACCTCAACATTGAAGCACGCCTGACTCAAATTGTGGGCGATGCGGGTAAGCGTCTGCATACCGGACGGAGCCGCAATGACCAAGTGGCCACCGATGTGCGTTTGTGGTTGGTCAGTGAGATTGATTTGATCACCAGCCTTTTAAATGACCTGCAGAAATCATTGATAGAAGTGGCCGAGCGCCATGTGGATGTGATCTTGCCTGGCTTCACTCATTTGCAAGTGGCCCAACCCGTGAGCTTTGCTCATCACCTGTTGGCCTATGTCGAAATGTTTGCGCGCGATGCCGAACGCATGGTCGATGTGCGCCGTCGTACCAATCGCCTGCCTTTGGGCTCTGCCGCCTTGGCCGGCACCACTTACCCGATTGACCGTGAGCTCGTGGCCAAAAAACTTGGCATGGTGGACGAGCTTGGCGATGCCTGCGTCAGCCAAAATAGCCTCGATGGCGTAAGCGATCGCGACTTTGCCATTGAATTTACAGCCGCAGCCTCTTTGTGCATGGTGCACATCAGCCGCTTAAGTGAAGAACTCATTTTGTGGATGAGCCAAAACTTTGGCTTTGTGAAAATTGCCGATCGATTCACCACCGGCAGCTCCATCATGCCGCAGAAGAAAAATCCGGATGTGCCAGAACTGGCGCGTGGCAAAACAGGTCGTGTGGTGGGGCACCTCATGGGGCTTATCACGCTCATGAAGGGCCAGCCGCTGGCCTACAACAAAGACAACCAAGAAGACAAAGAACCGTTGTTTGACACCGTGGACACACTGAAAGACACCTTGCGCATATTCAGTGAAATGATTGGCGGTCAAACCAATTCGCAAACGGGTCAAAAAGAAGGCGGCATTAGCGTCAACGCAGCAGCCATGCAAGCTGCCACCAAAAAAGGTTATGCCACCGCCACAGATTTAGCCGATTATTTGGTCAAGAAGGGCCTGC
>CAXNGF010000100.1:0-7008 GCA_964201905.1 Limnohabitans sp.
CGAAAAAGGCCAACTGCCCAGAGTTATAGCCATCGGAGAAACAGGACTTGATTATTATCAGATGGCAGAGCGTAAAGGTGGCCGCAGCATTGACGATATGGAATGGCAGCGCGAACGATTTAGGAATCACATTAAAGCAGCGCGCCAAATTCAGCTTCCCATGGTGATTCACACCCGTTCTTCTTCCGATGACACGCTTCGCATTTTGAAAGAAGAGGGCGAAGTAGGGGACGCGAGCAGTGCTGGTGGTGTGTTTCACTGTTTCACTGAAACTCAAGCCGTGGCCAAGGCGGCCCTGGATTTGGGCTTTTACATCTCCTTTTCGGGCATCTTGACCTTCAAGACAGCCCAAGAATTGAGGGATGTTGCTGCGTGGATGCCCCTTGATCGAATGCTGATTGAAACCGACAGCCCATATTTGGCCCCCGTTCCTTACCGCGGCAAGACCAATAACCCCTCATATGTTCCGTTTGTCGCAAAAATTTTGTCAGAACTAAGGGGTATGACACCCGAGCAAATGGGTGGGCTGACAAGTGCAAATTTCGATCGCTTATTTCCAAAGTTAAACGCCATTTCATAACCAGTTTTATGCTCATAAAATACTTTAAAAAATTAATAAAAAGCTTTGTTTTTATTGTTATTTATTTAAATTCGTCATTGAGCTTTGCAGGGTCCTACGAAGATTTTTTCAACGCCATCCGAAAAGATGAAGTTAAAGTCATTTCGAGCTTATTTGAACGTGGATTTGACCCCAATACTGTTGATTTAAACGGAGAAAGCGCCATCCTTGGCAGCCTCAAGCTTGGGTCTGTGAAATCATTTGAGTTGATAGCTAAACACCCCAAATCCAATGTGAATGTTCGCAACAGCCATGGAGAAACCCCCCTGATGTTGGTTTGCTTAAAAGGTGACCTAGGACTTGCCAAAATGCTAATTCAGCGTGATGCAGACATCAATCATCCAGGTTGGACATCCTTGCATTACGCCGCAACAGGTGGTCATGCGTCCATCATTCAATTGTTATTGGATGAAAGTGCCTACATTGATGCTGAGTCTCCCAATGGCACCACGCCATTGATGATGGCAGCTCGGTATGGCAATGAAAAAGCAGTCAGATTGTTGTTGTCTGAGGGTGCTGATCTGAATTTAAAGAATCAATTGGGATTTACTGCATTAGATTTTGCTGTTCAAGGCAGTCGACCTGACGCCATTAAATTGCTTCAAGCCGCTATGAATGTCTCTGACGCCCAAAGTAGCCCGAAGTAAGTCAGCTACGGTTGCGCTTGATTTCAAGAGAAGCTGCTGCTGATCTTATCTGGCCAAACAGGGAATTTGAACGCTTTATTAACTTTATACGATGTGTATTATGTTAAGTAATAAGCAGACTACAAGAATGGCCCCTATCAGAGCCATGGCTACTCAGGGAATCAATTTCAAGGTCTGCGTTGAACCCGTCGTAGACATCCTTAAAGGACGGTACTTGGTTTGACCCCATTCATCCTTCATGTCTTGATATCGAGAAGAAAAAGGATGACCACTTTGGCCAGTTTGGTATATGAAGCCAGACTCATCTAGGTTAGACAAATCGTAGACAGCACGCATAGAGGCTGCATGACGCGTCGCAAATGGAACGGTGGCGCTGCTGGTCCAATATTGACCCACATTGACTGTGAAGTTATCTCCGCCGCTTGGTCCTGAAACGTCAAAAAATGGCGCCAACAATTTGACGTTGCCAAAAGGCTTGTGTGCACTGAGGGCTGGATGTGAACGACCCCAATTCCAATCGGCCACGTTGGTGCCCTGCATGGCCACAATTTTATCCAATGCCGTGTCGAGCGCCTTGTTCATTAAAGTTTGACAACCAGACTCACCACACCATGTTTTGTCTTGAGATGCCAATACGCCTTCTATGGCTGGACGAAAAGCGCGTTTACCAAACAAGGCTTTAAACCGTGTTTCACCCAATTTGGGCATCAGCATGGCGCGAGTCACTTCGTCTATCCACACAGCGTAAATTAAAGCACCGGTCGAATCGCGGGACATATCACCCTTAAATGACTTCAATATAGGCAAAGCCTGACCGGCCTTTGCATGCTGGGATGTCAATGTTTGTAAAAAAGGCAACAAACGTTCTGCAGCCAGAGAGTGAACATCGGCTTGCATGGCCTTCATGTTGTTGGCATCAAACTTTGAGCCGGACGTCATCAATTGTGAAATTCGGTCAAAGCGCTCAGGGCCTGTCCAGTCGTTGGTTAAAAAATGGGTATAAGCAGGCGGCAAGATCTTTTGATTGGCCGTGGCATGCCAGCCGCGCTTTTCAATGTCTGCTTGAGTGACCTCAGGCGTTTGATCGTAGGGAATCCATGACTGCCAATCGTATTGGCTTAGCCAACCTGGCGCAGGAACCATACCTTGCAAATCGTGCGCGGCTGAGCGTACAGGTACTTTGCCTACAGCTTTAAACAGTACATGACCTTGTGTGTCGGCCATCACCGCACTTTGCATCGGTGAATGGTTGTTTGAAAATGCCTGACGCAACTCAGCGACAGAATTTGCAAAATTCGCATCCATACCTGCAACGATGGTTTGATTGTCAACATCCAAGGCGGACCAGCGTAAAGCAACGGCATATTTCTCCATGTTCAAAAACTGCGAATAGGCCGGCTGAACATCTGAAATAACAGGGCCATGGCGGGTGCTTCGAACCTTGAGAGTCACATCGCCCTGCCCCTTCACTTTGATCACTTCGTTGCGTGTTTCAAAAGCTTTCTGGCCTTCAGGTGTGCGGTAGTTGTCTTTGCCTTCCAAGGCTTCCAAATACAAGTCTTGAACATCAGGGCCTGTGTTGGTGAAACCCAATGCAGCCTTGTTGGTTCGACCCAAAACAACAAACGGCAGACCAGGCAAAGTGGCTCCCACCACATCCAAAGCCGCATGCGCCTTACCATCGGGGAATTGCCCCGCCGGCGCATGCAAACCTGCAAAATACCAAACGGCAGGTGCACTTAAACCCAGATGCGGGTCGTTGGCCAACAATGGCAAACCTGATTGCGTATTGCGACCCGGCACTACCCAGTTGTTACTGCCCTTGCCTTCCAAGACGCCCACATCCAAAGTGGTAGATGCCCAAATCTTTTGCGATGCCATGGCATTGGCTTGTGGTGATGCCTCTTTGGCATACACACCCAAATTTTGATACAGCGCCGCAATGTCTACTTTAGAGCCACGCGACTCGCCAGGGTAAGGTGGAAAGAGTTTCCACAAATCCTCAGTGCTTAGAATTTGTGCAGACATCAAACGGGCAAATTCATTGCCCCAGTTGCCACCCAAATCTAGTGCCATCATCAAGGCCCAACCCACGCTGTCGACAGCAGTCCAAGGCTTCATGGAATTAGAGGGATTGATGCCCAAAATGACAAATTCGGGAGCACGCCATTGGGCACTTGCATACCCTGCTTGAACACCTTCTGCATAGGCTTCAAGAGCTTTCTGCGTGTTGGGCGGTAACTTGTCAAACTGTGCTTGTGCCGTTTTCACAATGCCTAATGTGCGCATCAATTTGTCAGTTTCTAAAGTGGTGGGGCCTAACCACTCAGACAATTCACCGTGCATCACTTGGCGGTTGAAGGCCAATTGCCAACCACGCTCTTGGGCATGAACATAACCAATGGTACGCCATGCATCCATGGGAGTGTTGGCGTGAATGTGCGTTACATCAGAAGCGTCGCGTTTGATTTCGACACCGGCCGACAAGCCAGCCAATTGCGCTTGACCTGAAAGGGGTGCAATGGATTTAAGCAAATAAACTTGAAATACACCAAAGGCTGTCAAGACCAGTAAGACAAGGGCCAAAACAGAACGCAAGAACCAGAGGCTCCATCGGATTTTTTTCTGTGGCATTAAATGTGTCCCCAAACTAAGAATGCGTCTCGGCCTTCAGTGGCTAAATCTACTTTGGCGCCAATAGGCAAAAGTACTTTGGTTGAAACATGCCCAAATGGCAGCCCTGTCAAAACAGGAATTTTGAGCTGCGTTCGCAATCTGTCAATCACTGTCTTTAGTTTGAAACCTTTATCGTGTGCAAGCAACTTATAGGCTGTAAATTGGCCGAACACAATGGCCTTTTGATTTTGCAAAACACCAGCATTTAGCAATTGCGTCAGCATGCGTTCAATTTTGTAAGGATGCTCTCCCACATCTTCTAGAAATAAAACGCCCTTTTTGACGACTGGGAAATAAGGAGTACCCAGCATAGAAGTGAGAACCGCCAAATTGCCGCCCCACAACACAGCGTTGTTCACTTTGACAGTTTTTTGCAAAGATTCAACAGGCATGCGCCACCCTGTACCCTCCCCTTGCTCTAAACACAAATCATCAAAGCACGCTTGCATGATTTCATCGGGCTCAAGTTCAGGTCCAAAATCTTCTCCCAGCGAAGGGCCTTGCCAAGTGATGCGCTTCGTTTTTGCATAGACCGCCAGTTGAAAGGCTGAGAAGTCGCTTAAGCCCACATACTGGGTTCCTTGGTCAATCGATTTTGCAATGGCACGGTATGGCAATTGAGTCAGCAGACGAGTAAGGCCATAACCTCCTCTGGAAATCATGGCAATGTTGGCGCCACTGGCTGCTGCACGAGCAATAGCCTTCAAGCGGGTTTCGTCATCTCCCGCAAATCGCATGTGACTGCTCAGTGCATCAGGGTCAATTTGGACTTCATGGCCGAGTGTTTCAAGGCGTTTGATGCCGCGTTTAAAAGCAGCCTTGTCGCGCACAGCACTGGAGGGTGAGAAGATATAGATGTGGCTCATGAAGTGCTTAATTTAAAATGCTGCACGGCTGATTCTGCAATGGATTGCCCGTGTTCTTGTACAAAATGTCCAGCTTGTGGCAGAAGTAAAGGTGGCGGGCAGCCCTTTATGTTTTGGTGCAGTTCACGCATGACAGGTTCTCCCAGCACGGGGTCTTGGAGACCAATGGCCATCATACTTTGACCATGCCACTGATTGCGCCAAAAGTTAAGCGCTTGTCTTGAAACTTCTGCACCCAGACTGTTTTCATGCTCGGGTACCATGGGCGGAAAAGCATGAAGCGCTGCGCGATGGCCGCGATCTTGAAAGGGGCTGTTGTAGGCTTGTGTTTCTGCGTCAGTCATGTGTTTGTTGCCGCGCGCAAAGAGCTTGGCTACATCAAAATCGGGATTAGCCTGACACCATTCTCGCCAACTCAAAAATCCTTTTGACAAGGGCTGTGTCCCTGTTGCCAATGCAGTGTTCATGACCAGCAAACCTGCAAAGCGATGGGGCATGTCCATGGGCAAGGTCAGCCCCAAGATACCGCCCCAATCTTGAACAACCAAAACGATATTTTTCAAATCCAAACGTTCAATGAGTTCTAACAAGACTTGACGGTGAAATTCAAAACTGTGTTCATTGGCTTTTTTCAACTTATCACTCTTTCCAAAACCAATGAGGTCTGGCGCAACGATGCGGTGGCCATGGGCTATGAAAGTCGGAATCATCTTTCGGTACAAATAACTCCATGCAGGATTGCCGTGCAAACACAAATAAGTGATCTGTTGATCTTTCGCGAAGTCTTGAGCGAGATTGGCGTTGTCAGTTTGACCTTCATCTAAATAGTGCAAGCGCAAACCATTGAGCGCTGTTAAGTCTGACACATAGTGGGCTGCCCATGGGTAATCGGGAATGCCCTCAAACCATTCGACTGGTGGCCGCAAGGCATCGTCACGCAAGGGGTTCATATTGGTACGTTTTGGTTTAAAAAATTGTTGCAAGAGTTGTCGACACTCATCGGCTAAAACACCGCCTGTCACTGCTGTGTGGTGGTTAAGGCCTTGGTTTGAAAACACATTTAACACCGATCCCGCTGCGCCAGTTCTGGGTTCTGAAGCACCAAACACCAAGCGAGAAATACGAGAATTGATAATGGCCCCAGAACACATGGTGCAAGGCTCTAAAGTGACATAAAGGGTGCAGTTTTCTAGGCGGTAATTGCCAATTGTTTTAGCAGCATCTCGCAAGGCCAAAATTTCTGCATGGGCTGTCGGGTCAGTGCTGCCCAGAGGTCCGTTGCTTCCTCTGCCAACAAGGATGCCATCTCTAACAACCACCGCGCCAACGGGAACTTCACCGTCCCGCCCAGCTTGTTTGGCCAGTTCAATGGCTACTTGCATCCACTTTAAATCAGAGTTCATGAACCATTCCAAGCCGACGCATCCAAAGGGCCAAAGCTTTTTCAGATTCGTTGCCCGAATTGTAGGCGGCATGCATGGCGGCGTGAGACTCAGGTCGGTGTTGGTTGAGTTTGACCTTGGTCTGAACTTCTAACAACTTCATCTCAAAGGCCACGATGGCATTCATCATGGGGTGCGTGTAGGTTTCTGGTAGACCGCGCCATTGTTGCGCATAGGCCGGTTCATGATCGGCAATCAATTGTTTCAAGAGGGCATCTTTGGCCTCTTCGCCTTCCAAAATTCTCGCTTCGGCTTTGACATGAACGGCCACATAACTCCATGTTGGCACCCTGATCAAATCGGGATAAACCGCAGGCGACATATAGGCCTGAGGCCCCATGAATGTCAAAAGGACTTGAGGGCGCTTGTACAAAAAGCCAGAATGAGGATTGCCTTTGGCAACATGCCCCAGCAGCATATCTCGTTGCGCATCTGTTGCATGGGGCATCAACTTGATGGGGATATGGCTGATAAACGGAAAACCTTCATCATCATTAGAAACCAAACTGGCAAATGGATTTTCCAGAATGATGCTTCTGGCATGTTCAGGATGATTGAATTGTTTGGGTAAATACATCTATTTGTAACTTTCAGTATCAAATGTAAGTGCCTGCCAAAGTCAGCACCTTGCCACCTGTGCGCATCTTAAATCTAGCGACACCTGCGCTTCGAATCGTATTGACCCCGCCCAAGTCCAATACTCTGACGCCTCTTTCGCGCAACTCTTCAACAGCGCGCCACAAAATCAAATGGTGCGC
>CAXNGF010000101.1:0-6950 GCA_964201905.1 Limnohabitans sp.
CAGTGCACGCGGACAAGCGGCAATGCGGTATTTTCCCACGGTGACGGGGGTATTTTCAAAAGTAATCGTATGAATCATCTAATAAGCTAAAAAATTGGTGTGTACAGAGCAACACATTAGATCCTTGCCAACGCACATGGGCGCTTGCAATTGAATCCAAATGGCTTGGCTCTGAGCACTGAAAAAGGGGGAAGCGTGAAATCAAACCCACCCGTATTTGGGGGTGCGCCGCTCTAATGCCAAGAACTGCGCTTGTTGTAACCGCCCATAATTTGGCTTGAGCGTTTGGTCACATGGCCGAACTTTAACACAAATGTTTTAAAACTCGTCTTACTTTTTATAAGAACTTGGCAATCAGGGTCAGGATAAAGCTCAAAAGCAAGGTGCTCGTTAGGGGAATGAACCAGTCTCGGCCAAACAATTTGAAATGAAAGTCACCCGGCAATTTGCCCAACCCCATCTTTTCTAGCCATGGCCGCACCCAGCTGATCAGCAGCAGAGCCAAAAAAGTCACTAAGACCCATCTAAGCATGAAGAGGTCCTTGTTTCATAAACGATGGCTGCGGTCGCCCACAGCAAAACCCTGCGCCTGCCAATTCTCATGGGTGGCAAAGCCAACCACCTTGAACAACTCACCCATTTCATGCTCATTGATTAATTTAATGGCCTGCGCCCTCTCGGCCAAGCCAGATTGCGCCATTGTTTCGGCCAGCCCAAGGTTCAACAAAAATCGTGCTTGGCTGGTGTAACCCAAGACCTGAAGCCCTGCTTCTTGGCCTGCCAAGGCAATGCCGGTGAAGTTCACGTGGGCGGTGATGTCCTTCAAACCAACCGCTTCTAACGGATTGACATCGGCCTTGTGCGCCTGATGGCACATCAGGGTGCCCATGTGCCGTTCGGGGTGAAAAAATTCAGCTTCAGGAAAACCATAATCCAAGAAAAACGCAGCGCCGCCTTTCTTGCTGGCAAGCATTCGTTCGGCCAAGCTGGCCACAAAGGCTTCTCCTTGAGGCTGAATTTCGGTCAGGTAGTCGTGTTCGCCTTGAGGCTCTAGGGGCGGCCGCAGACCAGTCGGTCGGTCTTCCCAAGCCAAGCCATCGGGGGTTTTGGCTTGCGGCGCCATCACCACACCTCGCTCGTGCCACTCGCCCTTGATTCTGTGAAGCAATTTGACCGGCATGGCATCAAGCACTTCATTGCCCACCACCACACCTTGCAAGCTATCGGGCCAATGGCTCAGCCAGTTCACCTGATTGCCAAACTCGGCCATCAGCTGCTGCTGCCGGGCTTTCAAACTGCTGGACAAATCCATGATGTTGTATCGCTTCACCTCGCAACCCAATCGCTTGAGTTCAGTTAGCAACTGATGCGCCAAAGCCCCACTGCCTGCGCCAAATTCCCAGACTTCCTGGCTGCTCGTGGCCTTCAAAGCCTCGGCCACTTGTTGGGCCAACGCCTTGCCAAACAAAGGGGACAGCTCTGGCGCTGTCACAAAATCGCTGCCCGACTGGGGCATGGTGCCAAACTTGGGCTGCTGATTGGCGTAATAGCCCAAACCTGGCTCGTAAAGCGCCAAAGCCATGAACTGATCAAACGGCAACCAGCCTTGGGCCGCCAAAATGGCCCTGTGCACCCGCGCTAGCATGGCGGTCGTTAAACTATCAGCTTCTGTCATTGCCCTTGATTGTCCCCGAATGTCGGCACCTTTTTCTTCTGCCTCTCATACTGCCCCCCGCACGGCCCTGGTCACAGGTGCCGGCAAGCGCTTGGGCCGAGAAATTGCATTGGGCCTGGCTCGTGCAGGATGGCGTGTTGCGGTGCACTTTCGCAGCTCTGAGGCTGAGGCACTTCAAACCGCGGCCGATTGCATGCTGGCCTTCACACAATCGCAGGCACCAAGTGGCTTGAAAGCTGAAGGCGCCGATACGGCTAAAGCCCCTATGGCCAACACAAATACTCAGTTTCAAGGCCAAGACTTTATTTTCAAAGCCGACTTGGCCAACGAAGATGCCGCGCGCCAACTGCTGCCGCAAGTCGTGGACAAATTAGGACGCGTCGATGCCGTCATCAACAGCGCAGCGCTGTTTGAACATGACGACGTTCAAAGTTTCAGCTACACCAACATGGCGCAGCACTGGGCCAGCAACACCGGTGCGGCCATTGTGTTGGCGCAGGCTTTGCACCAGCACTGCCAATCGCGCGGCGCGCAAGCCGCCGAGGCCGTGGTGGTTAACATGCTCGATCAAAAGCTTTGGAATCCCAATCCCGACTTTTTAAGTTACACCTTGTCCAAGGCCGCATTGGAAGCGGCCAACACATTGCTGGCACAAGCGCTAGCGCCGCTGGTTCGCGTGGTGGGCGTAGCTCCTGGCCTCACGCTCACCAGCCACATGTTGGACGACGATAAGTTTCAAAAACTTCACGCACTCAGCCCATTGGGAAGCTCCTCATCCGTCGAAGATGTGGTTAGCAGCGTGGTGTTTGCAGTGCACAACCGCGCCATGACCGGCACCACCTTGTTGGTCGATGGCGGACAGCACTTGATGAAGTTCGAGCGCGATTTTTCTTTGCTGTGAGCCCGCATGACCGCCACTTTCTCCAACCATGCAGCCCCATTGACCCCAACCGGCCTGCAAACACTCACCCTCACAGGTCTTAGGTTTGATGCTAGCTTGGGCATTTTGGAGCACGAGAAAAAGGCGCCTCAGCCCATTCAAGTAGATGCTGAACTTAACCTTGGCTCTCAGCCTTTGCTGCCAAGAGACGACGACATCAGTAACGTGCTGGACTACCGCAAGGTGCGCAAAATCATCATCGATGAATGCACCTCTGAGCATGTCAATTTGCTCGAAAGCCTCATTGGCAAACTTTCGCACCGCCTCATGCAATTGCATGGTGTCAAAGGTGTTCGCGTGAAAATAGCTAAATTAGAAATTTTTGAAGATTGCGAAGTTGCCATTCGCATGGAAACAGGACAATGGTGAAACCATGAATGCACCCACCCAAAACAGCTGGCTAGAAGCCGTGGCCGATGAAGCCGAAGATCAGGCCGCACAAAAAGCCAAAGCGCTCAAAATTGAACGTGAGACGCACAAGTTAGAAAAACGCTTGTGTCGCCAAGTGGGCCAGGCCATCAGCGAATTCAATATGATGGAAGAAGGCGACCGCATCATGGTCTGCATGTCGGGTGGCAAAGACAGCTACGGCATGCTCGACATCTTGCTCAAGATGAAAGCTCGTGCACCTGTTGATTTTGAACTCATTGCCGTCAACTTAGACCAAAAGCAGCCCGGCTTTCCTGCCGAGATTCTGCCCGCCTATTTGAAAAACATGGGCATTCCGTTTCACATTGAAACCCAAGACACCTACTCCATCGTGAAGGACAAAATTCCCGAAGGCAAAACCATGTGCAGCTTGTGCAGTCGTTTGCGCCGCGGTATTTTGTACAAAGTGGCAGGTCAACTTAAGTGCAACAAATTAGCGCTGGGTCACCACCGCGATGACATGCTGCAAACCTTTTTTCTCAACATGTTCTTTGGCGGCAAACTCAAAGGCATGCCGCCTAAGCTGTTAAGCGACAACGGCGAGTTCATGGTCATTCGACCTTTGGCCCACGTGGCCGAAGCCGACCTGAGTCGCTGGGCCGAGCATCGCCAATTCCCCATCATTCCTTGTACCTTATGTGGTAGCCAACAAAACTTGCAGCGCGTTCAAATTGGCAACATGATTCGCGAATGGCAAAAGAAATCTCCAGGTCGCATTGAAAACATGTTTTCAGCTTTGCAAAATGTGGTGCCATCGCATTTGATGGATGCTAACTTGCACGACTTTAAAAATCTCAAAATCACAGGCCTTGCCAGTGAAGAGGGCGACAAAGCCTTTGACGAAGAAAGCTTTGATGCGCCCAATGTGATGGCCAGCTTGCAAGGGGTGCAAGTGGTACAGCTTTAAGCATGAAGGAACACACTATGTCACGTCAAATAAAATTGTTGTCACTGGCCTTTGTGGCATGCTGCATGGCACTTCTCAGTGCTTGTTCCACCCTGCGCAACTTGGACAGTCAAGTTCAAACCAGCACGCAATGGCCCACATCCAGCGCCGCACCCACCAAGGGCTTGTATCGCCTCGAGCGCTTGCCTGCAGACCTCAACAATTTACAAGCCGGTTGGGCTGAAAATGAATTGGAGCCGGTGTTGGCTTCGCTGGGGTGGGCGCGCAATGATGTAGATGCCCAATACAGCGTTTGGATTGGTGTGCAAGCCGCCGAATACGTTGTCGACATGAGAGGCCGGGTCGTTCGTGGTCCTTGGTTCAACCATTTTTACATGGGCGTTGGAAATGGCCATCGTCCTCGTGGTGCGGGTGTTGGCATAGGATGGACCTATCACTCGCGCAGCCCATTCAACACAGGCATGATGCTCGACTTGGCAGAGCCACCCATCTATGTCCGCGAAGTGAGCATCATCATTCGCGATCTCCAATCTGGCAAAGTGGTTTACCAAACCAAGGCCACCCACGATGGTCCTTGGTCTGATCACCAAAATGTTTGGCGAGGCATGATTGCGGCAGCCTTGCAGGGCTTCCCCAATCCAACCCCGGCAAAACGCCGAGTGGTCTTGCCCATTCCTCGTTAAATGCAGGCCACAAGAATCATTGCCATTCGACATGGCGAGACCGCATGGAATGTTGACACGCGCATTCAAGGCCAACTCGACATTCCACTGAATGCCAAAGGCGAATGGCAGGCTGCGCAATTGGCCAAGGCCTTGGCCGCGCAAGAGCCCTTGCATGCGATCTACACCAGCGACTTAAAACGCGCGCATCAAACTGCAACGGCAGTAGCGGTTCAGCAAGGCCTTGAAGCCATCAGCCACTCTGGCCTTCGTGAGCGTGGATTTGGTGCTTTTGAAGGCAAAACCTTTGCCGAAATTGAAAAAGACTTGCCTGAAGATTCAATGCGATGGCGCAAACGCGATCCACATTGGACACCGCCGCAAGGTGGTGAGTCCTTGGTCGTGATGGAACAACGTGTGCGGCAAACACTTGACGAATTGGCATGCCAACACATGGGTCAACACATTGCATTGTTTGCGCATGGCGGTGTAATGGACTTGCTCTATCGCATTGCTACGCAGCAAAGTTTGCAAGCGCCACGAACTTGGGCGCTCACCAACACCGCCATCAATCGTTTGCTGTGGACACCCCAGAGCGTTTCATTGGTGGGGTGGGCTGATACATCGCACCTTTATTCTTGAGAGAAACTCTTGGGGGGCGTAACACCCAAGTGCCTGTAGGCTGCCAAGGTAGCAATTCTGCCGCGTGGCGTGCGTTGCAAGAAACCTTGTTGAATCAAATAAGGTTCAATCACATCTTCAATGGTGTCGCGCTCTTCGCCAATGCTGGCCGCAATGTTGTCTAGGCCCACAGGCCCGCCATCAAAGCGATGAATAACGGCTTCCAACAATTTGCGGTCCATCAAATCAAAACCTTCGGGATCGACATCGAGCATGGCTAACGCACGTTTGGCAATGTCGTGCGTGATCTGACCTGCGCCCTTCACATCGGCATAGTCGCGCACTCTTCGAAGTAAGCGGTTGGCAATGCGCGGCGTGCCGCGTGAACGCTTGGCAATTTCTTCGCCGCCGGCGACATCCATGGGAACCTTGAGCAATGTGGCACTGCGCTTCACAATGCGGCCCAATTCTTCAGGGGTGTAAAACTCCAAGCGCGACACAATGCCAAACCTGTCGCGCAGGGGGTTGGTGAGCATGCCCGCGCGGGTGGTGGCGCCCACCAGCGTGAAGGGCTGTAGATCGAGTTTGATGCTGCGGGCCGCAGGGCCTTCACCAATCATGATGTCGATTTGATAGTCCTCTAACGCAGGGTACAAAATTTCTTCGACCACCGGCGACAAGCGGTGAATTTCGTCAATGAACAAGACATCGTTTTTTTCTAAATTGGTCAGCAGTGCGGCCAGGTCTTTGGGTTTTTCTAAAACCGGACCACTGGTTTGCCGCAGATTGACACCTAGCTCGGCGGCAATGATGTGGCTTAAGGTTGTTTTACCCAAACCAGGCGGGCCGAACAGCAGCACATGGTCCAAAGGCTCGCCGCGCATTTTGGCGGCGCCAATGAAAATTTCTAGTTGCTCGCGTACCTTGGCTTGGCCTACATAGTCATCAAGCAGCTTGGGGCGCAGCGCGCGCTCAATGGCTTCTTCCTGAGGTGTCTCGGGTTTTGCGTCCACCATGCGCGCGGGCGGTGGGGTCCCAAAGTCGTCGGTTTGAATACTCATGTGTTGTTTATTTTATTTGGCCAAAGCCTTGAGCGCCATTTTGATGCCATCACTGACGCCAATATCGGGCGGCAAAGATTTAAGCGCCAGCGCGGCTTCTTTGTCGGAGTAGCCCAGTGCCACCAGGGCTTGCAAAATATCGTTGGCGTGATCGTGTGAGGTGCCTGCAGGCAGCCCAATGTCTGCACCCATCTTGCCCTTCAATTCCAACAGCAAACGCTCGGCAGTTTTCTTGCCTATGCCCGGTACCTTGACCAAGCGGCCCGCTTCTTGATGCGTAATGGCTTGCGCCAAATCAGCCACGCCCATGCCAGAAAGCACGCTTAAAGCCGTGCGCGGGCCAACGCCTGAAATTTTAATGAGCTGCCTGAATGCGGCACGTTCCTCTGAAGTGGCAAAGCCGTACAAGAGCTGCGCATCTTCACGCACCACAAAATGCGTGAGCAACTTGACCTTTTCGCCCAAGGCAGGCAGGTTGTAAAAGGTGCTCATGGGCACACTCACCTCATAGCCTACGCCGTGGCAGTCCACCACCACTTCGGGTGGGTTTTTGTCGATCAAAGTGCCTGTTAACTGACCAATCATGGCGTGCCGTTCTTCTTCATCAGATAAGTGCCTATCATTATGGGTATGGACAATGCCCCATTTGGGCTTT
>CAXNGF010000102.1:0-6893 GCA_964201905.1 Limnohabitans sp.
TTCCTGGCTGCTTTTTGGTAGTAATTCAAGGCCTTGTGTGAGTCCACTGGAACGCCTTGCCCATGATCGTACATGAAGCCTAAATTAGACAGTGCTGCTGGGAATTCCTGCTCGGCTGCCAGTAAGTACCACTTTAGAGATTCGGGAAAGTTGAGTGGTACCCCGTGCGCGTTGCCATACATAAAACCCAATTTAAATTGTGCTTCTGCGCTTCTATGCTTGGACGCTAATGTGTACCACTTCATAGCTTCAGCGTAATTTTGTTCTGTGCCAAGGCCTTTGTCGTATATTTCGCCAAGCCTGACTTGTGAGTTGGTATGGCCCTTTAAAGCCAGTAAATGAAACCAATGCATAGCTTCATCAAAATCTTGCTTCACACTGATGCCCATTAAATTGAGATAACCAATTCGGTAATGCGCCTCTACGTGCCCTAAATTGGCTGCCAATTTGTACCAACGAATGGCTTCAATATCGTCCTGCTCTACGCCGCGGTGTAGTTCGTACATGAGACCAATGTTAAATTCAGCGGCAGGATGTTTCTTTTCTGCAGACAATTTATAGCACCTCAGTGCCGCTTGAAAGTCTTGCTTAACGCCCAAACCATTTTCAAGCATTTCTCCTAATCTGTTGAGTGCTTCGGCATTTCCTTGCTTAGCAGCGAACTCAAGCCAGTAAGCTGCCTTTGCATAATCTTTAGAAGTACCTTGCCCCATCTCATACATTATTCCCAGATAAAAGTGAGCTTCTGTTTTGCCTTGCTCTGACGCTAATTTAAAGGCGTCAAATGCCTGAACATAATTCTGAGCTACACCGTGCCCCTTGTAATGTATGAGACCTAAGTTAAATTGTGCTTCAGCCTCACCTCTGGCTGCTGCCTCGCCCTCCTTTTTGTATTCGGCTTCAATTTCAGCGTCAATGGCTTGCCTCTGCAAAACGAGTTCTTCAATTCGGGTCATGCGAGATGGTGGAGTTGTTTGTATTTTTCATAAGCATCCACATTGTGTACGGGTGAACCATTAATGGCAATTATTAAAATTTAAATTACTTTGCAGCGCCATAGCTTGTTTGACTCTGAGACCCACTAAATCAACCTGAAGCGATTCTGATTTCTTGAATCTTTTTATTGTCAACTCAAACTTACATAGCAAGGGTTTGGCCTTATATCTAATCTCATTTATGAGAATCAACTTGATGCTGATCAAGCTTTTCGTGTGCAGCCTCGTGTCTTGTTTAGCAGCAGTGAAAAGTTTTAATTTCCAATCATGGAAATTAATCCTAATTAAAAGTCTCCAAACCAAGGATTTATCATGGATCAATTTCAAACCCTAAGTTACCTTCAATTGGCACTCAATACAAATGCCACGTATACGGTTGCCATATTTTTTATTCTTTGGGTTGCGTTTCGCTTCGCAGGAAAAATGCGCGAAGGAGAGTCAACCATGTTGGGCAGAGTTTTGACCACACTATTTGGTCTGATGATCATCTGGAGTGGACTGCTCTTGGCCGCAACTCGCAATTTGTCATTTAGCTCAGCCGCCAGCGGCTTGAAAGCACTTAAAGCATCGGGGCAAACATTGAGTGCTCAAGCAGAAGCTCTGTTAACTCTGCCTCAGGTTATCTCTGCATCTGCCAACACCCAATTCAGTTTTTTCAACGATATCCCAAGCCTCATCTTTTGGTTGGTTGTAACAGTCATGCTTCTATCTGTGATTTGGATGCCTGCAGGGGCAAAAAAATCCCATTGAATTTCTAATGAGCAAATGCACACCTAAATTGATGGGCATTTCGTAAAGCATTTACTTCAGTAACACACCTTGTATTTGGTGCGTTACTGAATCCACCCTATTTAACAATATTCAATTTTTATCAGGATCATCCATGTCAAATCCCACTTATGTTGAAGAAGTCAATGCCATTACTCAGGTTTTGCAGCACTACATCGATGGCGCTCGATCTGGAAAAGGCGCCGCAATGAAGCCGTCCTTCCATGACAACGCAACCATTTATGGTTATGTAGGCGCCGATTTGTTTGGAGGTCCTATCCAAGGCCTTTTTGATTGGAATGACTCGAACGGTCCAGCAAAAGATATCAAGACTCAACTTTCTTCAGTCGATATCGTCGGTACTTGTGCCAACGTCCGAGTTGATTCAGACAATTGGACAGGACATCGTTTTACGGATTTCTTCAACCTTGTCAAGTTTGACGGCCACTGGAAGATCGTGAGCAAGGTGTTCTATCTACACCCTTGATTCAGGTTTAAGCTTTAAAGCTGCCTGGTCATAAACACACTGTGCGGATCTAGCTGGTAGTCGCCAAATGGCCCGCAAATTTCAAATCCGTTTTTAAAATACATGGATCTTGCGGCTGTGAACGATTCACTAGATCCTGTCTCTAAGCTTAAACGTTTTAATCCTCTTGAGTTGGCTTCTGTGACGATTTGCGATAAAACGGCTTGGCCAACGCCTTGACGCAAGAACATTGGTCTGGTTCTCATTGTTTTAACTTCACCGTGCTGCTTGTCAAGCGTTTGAAGAGCGCCACATCCACAAAGCTCAGACCCTGCCCACGCTGTCCAAAAAGTAATATGCGGTTGACGAAGTTTGTCTAGGGGTAATGCGTGAACACTTTCAATGGGGGTGTTATCTAGCATGCCTGCCAAGTGTTCCCGCACGATAGATTGAGACTCATCACTTGATAGATCGTCAATGCGCATCACAATTTGCATTTAAGAATCCTTGCCATTTTTTCAAATTAAATTCTTGAAATCTTATTCAATGGTATTTAAACATGTGAAGCGAAAATATCTGAAAGTGTGATGATTGGGGTGTGTAAGCGTTGTCTTTATCTAATTAAAAGTGAGCCTAGGTGCACCAATGCAGCTAGCAGGGCCAGCGCCAAGCCCACTGCGCCGCGAGGGCGTAAAACCATTTCTGCGACCACCTGTGTAGGGAACGAATAAGTTTGCTGCACTGCGGCATGCTTAAAGGGATGTGCCTTTAGAAATTTACCATTCGTAGCAAGTTTCATCATGTCTCTGCGGCTACGGTACCTCATCATGCCGGCAATTGACCAGCCTGGATCTGGTGGTGCATTCCAAGCGTCAATGTAGCCCGCCACTTTGCGCGCGGCTACGACAGGATGACCACCGCCAGAAAGTAAGACACCAATAAATTGCTTGACATATTCCTGCAGCAATTCTTGTGCGGGTGTAGGTACCCCCGTGAAGGGGTGTGCCACTGGTTGGGGGAAGAGCTTGACGAGGTTGCACATGACAAATTCTTTGCCGTCATCAGCCTCCAGAAACTCACGCAGTACCGCCCGATCTGTATGGTGTGGCCCCGGTAAGCCAGCGGTCACGTTCATGAACTGCTCAATCTCTTCAGAGCTTAGGGGGCCGCGCCAGTTGTCGTACCAAGCGCGAAAGAGAATGTATGCCAATAGTGCGGCAGGCCAAACCCACCAAAATCCCAATGAGCTAGCTGTGGTCATATGAAGGTTTCCAATGTCATATTGTTGGCTGAATCATACTTAAATTCAATGCAGTTTTCTCCATTGGCTTCAGCTGGTTGCCAAATCTTAAATCTTCACATGCCTTCAAAAAAAACACCAATGCAAGGACTTTTCATCTTTGAAAAAAAGATGTTGCATGAATGCTATGTAGCATTTATACTATCTTCATGAGTCGCAATGAAGAAATTCCCGTTTACAACCGAATCGCAGAGCAGCGCGAGCAAATGGGCATGTCTCGCCAACAGTTGGCCGAATCTGTTGGCGTGCATTACCAAACCATTGGCTACTTGGAAAGGGGCGAGTACAGCCCTAGCTTGGTGCTTGCCATGAGAATCTCGGAAGTATTGGGAAAAGACATTCAGAGCTTATTTTCTATTCAACCATTTGCAAAAGGCAAATAACATGACAGAGAAAAAAGACAACAAGTTTTATTGGTCTGCGGGTGTGACCAAAAATGAAGTCATTGAAAGTTTGAACGACAACGGGCCGTCTGTTTTTGCAATTAATTCCTGAGGAATCAAAATGAAAGCCATTTTTTTAAAAATCAAAAGCCTTTATGAGTTAATCAATCGTGGCATTCTCAAGGTGTCCGATTGGATGATCAAAAGCTTTCGAGTAGCGCTGGTTTTTGGTGTGGTTCTGTATGCGGTAGGTATAGGCTGGTTTGTTTTTTATTCTGACAAAGTTAGCCTAGACGATCACACAGTTCTGGTCATGGATTTAAAAGGCGCATTGGTTGAAGAATCACCAGGCGGCTTGAAGGACAAATTCATTGGCGAACTTCAGGGCACTGCAACTGATACGGTTCGTCTGCGCGATGTGGTCATGACTCTCGAACTGGCAGCCAAAGACAAGCACATTGACAAAGTTCTTTTGAAATTAGACGACTTCAAGGGCGGTGGCTTGGTTTCTTTGCGTGAAGCTGCCAGCGCCATTGAAAAATTCAAAGCCTCTGGTAAGCAAGTGGTGGCCTGGTCATCCTTTTACGACCAACGCCAATATTATTTGGCGGCCCATGCCAACCAAGTGCTGTCGCATCCCATGGGTGGCGTTTTAATCGAGGGTTTTGGAAGAAGCCGCAATTACTACAAAGACGCATTAGACAAACTGGGTATCAAAGCCAATTTAATCCGTGTGGGTCAATTCAAGTCTGCAGGTGAGCCTTATGTATTGAATGCACCTTCCCAGGCAGCTTTGAAAGCCGAGGCGCATGTTTATGACGCTTTATGGGCTTTGTACACTGGGGGCGTTGAAAAGGCTCGCAACCTACCTGCCAACAGCATCAATCAAAACATGGGCAAGCTGCCTGATGCGTTAATCAATGTCAAAGGCAATACAGCCCAATTGGCCATCGATTGGAAGTGGCTAGATGGTCTGCAGACTTTTGAATCCTTACGCGAAACGCTCATGAAAGAGGTTGGCAAAGACGAAGACATCCAATCTTTCCGTCAGGTTGGCTGGAAAGACTATCTCATCTCTGAAGTCAAAAAAGTCAAAGGTGATCACATTGCCATTGTGGTGGCTGAAGGTGAAATTGGCGATGGCCGGGCACCAGCAGGAAAAATTGGCGGTATCTCTACTTCTGAGCGCATTCGAAAAGCAGCTGAAGACAAGGAAGTCAAAGCCATTGTGCTTAGAGTTAATTCACCAGGCGGGAGTGTTTTGGGCTCTGAGCTCATTCGAGATCAACTGCAAATTGCCAAAGACAAGGGCAAGCCTGTCGTGGTTTCCATGGGCAACTTGGCAGCTTCCGGCGGCTATTGGATTTCAATGGCATCCGATGTGGTCATTGCCGACCCAGCCACCATTTCGGGGTCTATTGGCGTGTTTGCCATGCTGCCCACCGGTGATGGCTTGATGAGCAAAATTGGTGTGAATACGGGTGGATACCAAACCAGTTGGCTTTCGGGTGCTTACGACCCTAGAAAAGCGCTAGACCCCCGCATGCAATCTTTGGTGCAATCTAGCATTGAACATATCTATGCCGATTTCATTGGCAAGGTATCTCAAACTCGCAAACTAGAGTTAGCCAAGGTTGATGACTTAGCACAAGGCAGAATTTGGACAGGTGCTCAAGCGGTTGATCACAAACTGATTGACAGGCTTGGTAGCTTGTCTGATGCCGTGGACGAGGCGAGAGCACGGGTCTCTAAATTAGAGGGTCAGAAAAGCAGCGACAAAGAGCTTCCATTTAAGTATGTTGGACCTAAAACTTCCCCATTAGAAAGATTTGCCCAAAAATTCATGGGCCAGTTAGGGTGGATCGCTGGTGAAGGCACAGCGCTGCCAACTTGGAGTGTGATGTCCGGACATTCTGGTCCCGAGGCGCTGTTGTTGAATACATTGGGTCAAGACCTCACTTGGTTGCAAGCGGTCATTGAGAAAAAACAGCCCTTTGGCGCGGCTGCGCATTGTTTGTGCAATGTCACGCCCTAAAACTTAAGCCATTCAATTTAGCGGGTCTTGCTCTCTCACTTGGTTCAGTACCGAGGGAGCAAAACCACGCTATTTTTGTAAATGCTGAGCCAGCAACAAAGCCACATGCACAGCACCACGCGACGTGCCGTCCATAATTTGATGCCGGCAGCTGGTGCCATCGGCCACCACACAAGCATCTTGGTGGTTTCTAATGCTAGGCAACAAGTTGGCCTCTGCCATTTGTTTGGAGACTTCCAAATGCGAAGCTTCATAGCCAAAGGAGCCTGCCATGCCGCAGCAGCTGCTTTCAATCAAATCTACTTTAGCCTCAGGAATAAGTTGAATTGCTTGCGTCACTGAGGGCATCAACCCAAAGGCTTTTTGATGGCAATGCCCGTGTACCAAAATCGGTTTTTGAGCAGGCCCCAATTTGGCCTTAAGTGAATCAAGTTTCCCAGCTTTGTTTTCTGTGGCTAAAAACTCTTCAAACAATACAGCATGTGCTGCCACAGTTTCAGCCATTTCACCCAGACCCATGACCAAAGATTCATCTCTGAGGGTTAAAAGGCATGAAGGCTCTAGGCCCACGATGGCAATGCCTTTTTGTGCGAAGGGCAGCAATGCTTCCAGCAAAGCTTGCGCATGCTCTTTGGCCTTGCTCACCTGTCCACTTGCCAAATAGGTTCTACCGCAGCAAAGGTGCTGGCCAGGAGTGTCATGCTTTGTGCGACTGGCAATGTGAACTTGATAACCCGCCGCCAACAAAACGTCGTGGGCTGCCCATGCGTTTTCAGACTCAAAGTAGCCATTGAAAGTATCTACAAACAAAACCACAGGTTTGATGGCCTTTAAGACTTCTGCTGCCGAAACACCGACACGAGCGCCGTTGAAGAAATGGTCTTTTTTCCATTCAGGCCATGAGCGCTCTGCAGACAGGCCCGTTAGAGACTCTGCCAACTTGGCC
>CAXNGF010000103.1:0-6850 GCA_964201905.1 Limnohabitans sp.
CCATTGTGACCAGAACCGCCCCCAGCTTCGTTCGATTTGGGCACTTCGAGCATTTTGCAAACATTGCCGATCCCAAGGGCATTGAGCGTCTGAAGCAACTGGCAGATTTCATCATCGCGCATCACTTTCCAACAGAAGGTATTTCTTCTGCCAACCCCTATGCACAGCTCTTGGAAAGAGTCACAGTGAGCACCGCGAATTTGATAGCGCAGTGGCAAGCTGTAGGATTCTGTCATGGCGTGATGAACACCGATAATATGAGCATACTGGGGCTCACCCTCGATTACGGCCCTTTCCAATTCTTGGATGGCTTCAACCCCCAACACATTTGCAACCATTCAGACTCAATGGGACGCTATGCCTATGGACGTCAACCGCAAGTGGCTTATTGGAATTTATTTTGTCTGGCCCAAGCCTTGATGCCGCTCATTGAAGAGCAGGATTTGGCCATGAACGCCTTGGAAACCTATAAAACCACATTTGCCGAAAGTTGGGAAATTGGCTTTTTGAACAAATTAGGTTTGGACAAGCAAGATAGCCCTGATCTGGCCGGTGTTGACAAGACGCTGCTGAATGATTTGCTTCAATTGCTTGCCAATGAGCAAGTTGACTTCCCCATTTTTTGGCGCCGATTAAGCCATGCTGCGCCCTCCACACTGGCCTCAAGCAAAGAATGGCAATCTGTTGCTGATTTGTTCATCGATCAGTCGGCTTGGGACGAATGGCGCAATCGATATTTATCTCGTTTGCAACATCAACCGTCCGCCTTGGCCGTCAGACAGATGCTTCAAGTCAACCCCAAATTTGTACTTCGAAATCATTTGGCAGAAGCCGCGATTCAAAAGTCGAAAATGGGCGACCATTCTGAGGTCGATGCTCTCTTTAAGTTGCTGCAGTCTCCCTTCGAAGAGCATTCGCAATTTGAGCACTATGCCAATTTGCCACCCGACTGGGCTGCCCGCATCGAGATCAGCTGCTCTTCATGAGCGAAAATTAGCAGGGCAATTTCAATCCCCCCCCTTCTACAGTTAGACTTTCACGATGTCGCAAACCAAATTACCTCAAACCGATTCTGAATGGCGCGCTTGGCTGATTGCCAAGAACGCAGAGCCTTTGGCTTTTGAAGTCACTCGCCGAGCCGCCACCGAGCGCCCGTTCACCGGTAAATACGAAACCCATTGGGAGCCTGGCCATTACAACTGTATGTGTTGCGATGCAAAGCTTTTTGATTCAGCGACCAAATTTGATGCTGGCTGCGGCTGGCCTTCTTTCTACCAAGCGGCAGAGCCCAACGCAGTGGCACAAAATGTAGACCGAAGCCACGGCATGGTTCGAGTCGAAAGTGTCTGCGCCCAATGCGGCGCTCATTTGGGCCCTGTGTTTGAAGATGGCCCTGAGCCAACTGGACTGCGTTATTGCATGAATTCAGCTTCATTGAATTTTCAGAAAAGCTAAGATGAAAATAGCGCTTGACCTTTTCCCGATCCTGCTTTTCTTTGCAGCCTACAAATTTGCTACGATTTACGAAGCGACCGCTGTGTTAATGGCTGCCACCTTGTTGCAAAGCCTGTTGATGTACCGCCTAGATGGCAAATTGGCAACGATGCAAAAGGTGACACTGGTCCTGATTGTGGTGTTTGGCAGCTTGACGCTCATCTTGCAAGACGAGCGGTTTATCAAATACAAGCCCACGCTCCTTTACAGCTGCATGGCTCTGGGATTGTTTTTTTCTCAATTTGTTCTGAAGAAGAATTTCTTAAAAACAATGCTGGGCAGCCACGTCAATTTACCTGACGCCAATTGGCAAACTTTGAGTGTGTCTTGGATCGCGTACTGTATTTTCATGGCGACGACTAACGCCTACGTGGCTCACGAATTCAGCACTGACGAATGGGTGAATTTCAAAATTTGGGGCTACATATTCCCCTTGACCTTCATTGTTGGAACCGGCATTTACATCTCTAAACATGTGGCTCCATCAGAGCAAACCGCTGATGATGAAGCAGCCAAGTAAAACTCAAATATGAATCTCAAAACAAGTCTCCCCATAAATACCTCATGGCAACCCCTGATGGTTGCCGCCTTGAAAAACAGCTTTGAACCCAGCTTTTTAGAGGTGATTGATGAAAGTGCCCAGCATGCGGGTCATTCCGGCGCCAGTGAGTCGGGTCTGAACAGCCATTTCAGGGTTTTGATTGCTTCTTATCAGTTTGAAAAGCTTAATCGTGTCCAACGTCACCGCCTTGTGTATGATTCGCTCCAAGAATTCTTGGACAACGGACTTCATGCGCTGGCCATAGAATTTCGATCTAACTAAATTTAATTGCAATCTGAGGAATCTAATGAAACTTTCGAAATTGGCCTTGAGCTTGGTCGCTGCATTGAGCTTTTCCGCAATGGCGCAGAATTTGGCAGTGGTTAACGGCAAAGCTGTGCCCAGTTCTCGCGTTGAGGCCCTGAAACAGCAAGTTGAGCGCTCTGGCAGACCCGTCACACCCGAAATCTTGGCGCAAATCAAAGAAGAACTCATTGCCCGTGAAGTGTTCATGCAAGAAGCTCGCAAACGCGGCTTAGACGCCAGCGAAGACTACAAAGCCCAACTGGAGTTGGCGCGTCAAAGCATTTTGATTCGCGAGTTGTTTGCCAACTTCCAAAAGAAAAACCCAGTTACCGACGCCGAAATCAAATCCGAGTACGACAAGTTTGTTGCAGCCAACGGTGGCAAAGAATACCGAGCACGTCACATCTTGGTTGAAAAAGAAGACGAAGCCAAAGCCCTCATTGCCGACCTCAAAAAAGGAGGCAAGTTTGAAGATCTGGCCAAGAAAGCTTCCAAAGATCCAGGTTCAGGCGCCAATGGTGGCGATTTAGATTGGGCCAATGCCGCCAGTTATGTGCCTGAGTTTTCCAATGCCATGGTCAAGCTTGAAAAAGGCCAACTCACTGAAACACCGGTTAAAAGTCAATTCGGTTGTCACATCATTCGTGTCGATGATGTGCGCGAAGCACAGTTGCCTAAATTGGACGAGGTCAAACCTCAAATTACCCAACAACTGACGCAATCAAAATTGGGTAAATTCCGAGAAGATTTGCGCGCAAAAGCCAAAGTTCAATAAAAATTCTTTGTATTCGCCTGGCCCTGAATTTCTAGGGTTTCAAAAGCACTTAGGCCCCAAAGTCCAAGTGCTTTTTTATTGAACCCAACGCCTTGCGTTCTGCCACATTCTGAGCCAAGGGCTGAACGCCGAGGCATCACTGGGGGTATAGCTCATTTGGATATTTCGAAAGACCCGTTCTGGGTGCGGCATCATGGCTGTGAATCGCCCATCTGGGGTGGTGACAGCGGTAAGCCCCGCAGGACTTCCATTGGGGTTGGCAGGGTAGTTTTCTGTCACGGCTCCCGTGTTGTCAACAAAACGCATGGCGGCAATGGCTCTCTGAGCATGACCCCGAAATTTGAAATTGGCAAACCCTTCACCATGGGCAACAGCAATGGGCATGCGGCTTTCAGCCATGTCTTGGAAGAAAATACTGGGTGACGGTAAAACCTCAACCATTGAAAGTCTGGCTTCAAAACGTTCGCTTTGATTCGTGGTGAATCGGGGCCAGTCTTGTGCACCTGGAATGATATCGGCCAGTTCAGCAAACATCTGACAACCATTGCAAACGCCTAAACCAAACACGTCTGTGCGCGCAAAGTAAGTTTTGAATTCATCGGACAACAAAGGATTGAAAGTAATGCTGCGTGCCCAACCAATACCAGCACCTAAAGTGTCGCCATAGCTAAAGCCACCACAGGCCACCAGTCCTTGAAAATCTTTCAAACTCACCCGACCCGTTTGCAAATCTGTCATGTGAACGTCATGCGACTCGAAGCCCGTTTCGGCAAAAGCATAGGCCATTTCAACATGAGAATTAACACCTTGCTCGCGCAAAATGGCAACGCGAGGTTTTGTCAAATTGAGCCAAGGTGCTGCCACATTACCTTCTGGCTTGAAGCTGAGTGAAACATGCAAGCCTGGGTTATTTAATTTACCGACACCTGCATGCTCCATGTCGGCGCAGCTTACGTTATCGCGTTGCTGGCAAATTTTCCAGCTAACGCTGTCCCAGACTTGGTGTAAGTCTTCTAACTTGGCTGTGAAAAGTTCTTTGGTATCTCGCCAAATGCTCAAAGCACCCACGCCTTTGTCAATGGCTGAATGGGCCGGTCGAGTTTTGCCAATGACATGGCTGTGTTTGGAAAGACGGTGCTCGCGCAAGGCCTGCATCACCTCTGTACGGTCTTCGGTCGCAATTTGAATGACAACACCCAACTCCTCATTGAACAAGGCCTTGAGCGTCAATTCTTCTCTTCTCGCACTGACTTGTTGTGCCCAATTTTTGGCATCGCCATACTCAGCGCGGCTGTCCGAAATACCATCGCCTTCTGTGACCAACATGTCCAAATTGAGGGCCACGCCCACTTGCCCTGCAAAACACATCTCAGCCACAGTGCTTAGCAAGCCACCATCACTTCGATCGTGGTAGGCCAAAATTTTCCCTTGTGAGCGCAGCAAGTTAATGACCTTGACCAAATTAACCAAGTTTTCGGGTGAATCCAGATCGGGGACGCGATCGCCTGATTGATGCAGAATTTGACCCAAAATACTACCGCCCATGCGGCTTTGTCCTTGGCCGAGGTCAATCAAAATCAAGGAGGTGTCTGTGAGGCTGGCATTCAACTGCGGCGTCAAGGTGCCGCGCACATCTTGCAAGCTGGCAAATGCGCTCACAATCAAACTCACAGGTGACGTTACTTTGTGCGCCACACCTGCTTGTGACCATTGTGTTTTCATCGAGAGACTGTCTTTGCCTACTGGAATGGAAACACCCAAGGCCGGACACAATTCGAGGCCAACGGCCTTCACGGTTTCATAAAGCGCAGCATCTTCACCCGGTTCGCCACAAGCAGCCATCCAGTTGGCACTGAGTTTGACGCGATCAAGTTCAATGGGTGCGGCCAACAAATTGGTAATGGCCTCAGCCACTGCCATGCGTCCCGATGCCGCAGCATCCACACTGGCCAAAGGCGTGCGTTCGCCCATGCTCATGGCCTCGCCCTTAAACCCTTGATAGTCTGCCAAAGTGACCGCGCAATCGGCTACGGGCACTTGCCAAGGACCCACCATTTGGTCTCTGTGCGTTAAGCCGCCCACAGTGCGATCGCCAATGGTGATGAGAAAGCGTTTTGAAGCAACCGTTGGGTGACTCAAAACTTTCAAGATGGCGTCTTGCAAACTCACATCTGTTAGATCAATGGGTGTGATCATGCGCCGTACTGTCGTCACAAAGCGATGCATTTTGGGGGGCTTGCCCAGCAACACATTCATCGGCATGTTGACGGGTTGTTTCAAGCTCTCATTTTCTGCAAGCGCATCTGACACAACCAATTGGCGTTCATCAGTGGCAACACCCACCACCGCAAATGGGCAACGCTCTCGTTCACAATATGTCTTGAACAAATTAAGCGAGTCAGGCGCGATGGCCAAGACATAGCGCTCTTGACTTTCATTTGACCAAATTTCTTTGGGTGACAAGCCGGATGCCTCTAAAGGCACAGCTCGTAAATCAAAGCGTGCACCTCGTCCAGCATCGTTTGTTAACTCTGGAAAAGCATTGGACAAACCGCCCGCACCTACGTCATGAATAGCAAGTATGGGATTGGCATGGCCCATGACCCAACAATGGTTAATGACTTCTTGCGCGCGCCTTTCAATTTCTGGATTGCCGCGTTGTACAGAGTCAAAATCTAAGTTGGCAGCATTGGCGCCAGAGGCCATTGAACTGGCCGCACTGCCACCCATGCCAATGAGCATGCCGGGCCCGCCCAATTGAATTAACAGCGTGCCGGCAGGAAATTGAATTTTTTGAGTTTGAACATCGTCAATCACACCCAAACCACCCGCAATCATGATGGGCTTGTGGTAGCCACGAAGCACACCATCGACCACTTGCTCGTACTCACGAAAGTAGCCCAACAAATTAGGCCGGCCAAATTCATTGTTGAACGCTGCACCGCCCAACGGCCCTTCAGTCATGATTTGCAGGGCGCTTGCAATGTGCTCCGGTTTGCCATTGGGACTGTCCCACAATTTAGAGACGGTGAAGCCCGTTAAACCCGCCTTGGGCTTGGAGCCGCGACCTGTAGCGCCTTCATCCCGAATTTCGCCACCAGCTCCTGTGGAGGCTCCCGGGAAGGGTGAAATGGCGGTGGGATGGTTGTGGGTTTCAACCGTCATCAACACATGGTGAAGCGCAGCTTCCTTTTGATAGATACCACCTTGCTTGGCCACAAAACGCTCTACTTCATGGCCTGCCATGACGGAAGCGTTGTCAGAGTAAGCAACGACCGTGTGCTGTGGGTTTTGTTGATGGGTATGTCGAATCATGCCAAACAAACTGTGTGTTTGTTCTTGTCCATCAATGGTGAATTGCGCGTTGAAAATTTTGTGTCTGCAATGCTCGCTGTTGGCTTGTGCAAACATCATGAGTTCAACATCACTGGGGTTTCGGCCCAATTGTTTGAACGAACTTAAAAGATAATCAACTTCGTCTTCTGCCAAAGCCAGACCAAATTCTTGGTTGGCTTTCACCAAGGCTTCGCGGCCGCCTAAAAGCACGTCGACATGCAAAAGTTTTTGAGCTTGCAATTCTGTCAAAAGCGCCAAGGCATTTTGACGTTCTGCGAGAACAGATTCAGTCATTCTGTCATGCAGCAAGTCCGACAACTTCAACAGCGTGTCGTTTGTGCAAGCCTTGGCTGTTGATTCATTTTTAAAATGCAATGAATAATCAATCAAACGCTCAA
>CAXNGF010000104.1:0-6850 GCA_964201905.1 Limnohabitans sp.
AGGGGGTTGATCAAACAACCGATGATGTACATCTCTTTGTTGCGAATGACCACATAACCATCTGTCAGTTGAACCTTGCCTTCCCTGACGGCTTTAACCTCCCATCCCTCAAGCACCATGCCACACTCATGCCGCTCTTCAAAAAAGTAGTCAAAGGCTGCTTTTTTGTTTTCAGCAATGAGGCCAGATTTACCAGGGCCTTTGTTTTTGGGGGGTGGCGTAGCCATGTGTGAGAATCTGCAATGTACTTGTGGTTGTTGTTTTTGCTACTGAGGGCTCTGAGAAATTACAATCTACAGAATTAGTCTTATTGTATGAAGAAACTTCTCAAATCTGTCCTGATCTGGTACACCCCAGAGGAAATGTACCGTCTTGTCACGGATGTTGACCAATACATGCATTTCTTGCCTTGGTGCAATCATTCTAAAGTTTTGCATTTCAGCGCTCTTGAAATGGATGCCGAGGTCGGAATTGGGCTAGCCGGTATGAGCCAAGTTTTTGTGACCCACAACACGCACATTGAAAATCACGAGGTACGCATGAAATTGGTCAAGGGACCATTTTCTAATTTAGACGGCACCTGGACATTTGATCCTGTGGGAGACAATTCGCAGAGGGCTTGCAAAGTCACTTTGTCGCTTGAGTATGGTTTTTCTAGTCCCACCTTGGCTGCAGTGGTTGGGCCCGTTTTTGACAAAATTGCCGCCAGTTTGGTAGACGCTTTTGTTAAGCGCGCGGAACAAGTTTATGGTGCCGAAAGCACATGATGCAAATTCAATGTCTTTTCAGCCCAGCACCCAGGCAATTGATTGAAGTTACTTTGACCTTGCCAGATGCGTGCACTGTATTTGACGCAATACAGTCATTTAAATTGTGCCCAGAACTTAAAGCGCACCTCAAAATTTTTGAATTGGCACTTAAAGAAGAACGCGGGCAAGGTATTTGGGGCCGCATCGTCCAACTGTCTGACCTTCTCAAGCCGGGAGATCGCTTGGAAATTTACCGATCACTTTTGGTTGACCCCAAATTGGCTCGCAAAAAGCGATTTAAAGGGCAGGGTAAAGGGCGGACGGGTCTTTTTGCGAGACGCAGAGTTGGGGCAGTGGCGGGCTATTAAGTCGCTTGCGGGTGTGCGATAAATGGCATTGACGAGGGTACAATCCTTTTTTTGGAGCCCTCCCTTATGCGCCTGCTCGGTAAAGCCCTCACTTTCGACGATGTGTTGCTGGTGCCAGCCTACTCCCAAGTCCTGCCCAAGGACACTTCCCTTGCTACCCAATTTACACGCAAACTGCGCCTGAATCTGCCTTTGGTCTCCGCCGCCATGGACACCGTTACAGAAGCACGTTTGGCCATTGCCATTGCCCAAGAAGGTGGCATTGGCATCGTTCACAAGAACCTTTCGGCGCAAGAGCAAGCGGCACAAGTGGCCAAAGTCAAACGCTATGAGTCTGGTGTATTGCGTGACCCTGTGGTCATCACACCTGATACCAAAGTGCGGCAAGTGATGGCTTTGTCCGATGAATTGGGTGTGTCAGGTTTTCCTGTGTGTGTGGGTGGCAAAGTAGTCGGCATTGTGACCGGCCGCGACATGCGATTTGAAACACGTTATGACCAGCCCGTGAGCGAAATCATGACCACCCGTGAGCGTTTGATTACGGTGCCAGAGGGCACAACGCCCGAAGAAGCCAAAGCACTTTTGAACAAGTACAAATTGGAACGCCTTTTGGTGGTCAATGCAGACTTTGAACTCAAGGGTTTAATTACGGTCAAGGACATTACCAAACAGTTGAATTTCCCGTTGGCTGCTCGCGATGCCGCTGGCCGTTTGTTGGTGGGTGCCGCTGTAGGGGTGGGCGATGGCACAGAAGAACGCGTTGAAGCACTGGTCAAAGCTGGTGTCGATGCCATTGTGGTGGACACAGCACACGGACATAGCCAAGGCGTGATTGAGCGCGTACGCTGGGTCAAGAAAAACTATCCGCACATTGAAGTCATTGGTGGCAACATTGCCACCGGTGCTGCAGCTTTGGCTTTGGTCGAAGCGGGTGCTGATGCGGTCAAGGTGGGTATTGGTCCTGGCTCCATTTGCACCACGCGCAGTGTGGCCGGTGTAGGTGTGCCTCAAGTGATGGCCATCGACAATGTGGCCACCGCACTTCAGGGCACTGGCGTGCCGCTCATTGCAGACGGCGGCATTCGTTACAGCGGCGATATAGCCAAAGCCATAGCAGCAGGTGCCAACACCGTCATGATGGGTGGCATGTTTGCGGGCACTGAAGAAGCCCCTGGAGAAATTATTTTGTACCAAGGCCGCAGCTACAAAAGCTACCGCGGCATGGGCAGCATTGGCGCCATGCAGCAGGGCAGTGCAGACCGGTACTTTCAAGAGTCAAGTACAGGCAACCCCAATGCCGACAAACTGGTTCCCGAAGGCATTGAAGGCCGAGTGCCTTACAAAGGTTCTGTGGTGGCCATCCTGTTCCAAATGGCCGGTGGCTTGCGTGCCAGCATGGGTTATTGCGGTTGTCCCACCATTGAAGACATGCGCAACAAGGCTGAGTTTGTTGAAATTACCTCGGCCGGCATTCGCGAAAGCCATGTGCACGATGTGCAAATTACCAAAGAAGCACCTAATTACCGCGCTGATTAATTCAGTGTATTGCTTTGTTTGAAACCATTGATTGATTCTGAACTTCCATGCAGCATTCCAAAATTTTGATCCTTGACTTTGGCTCACAAGTGACGCAACTCATTGCGCGCCGAGTTCGTGAAGCCCATGTATTTTGTGAAGTGCATCCCTGCGATGTCAGCAGCGACTGGGTTCGCGATTACGCCAAAGATGGCAATCTCAAGGGCATTATCTTGTCGGGTTCACACGCCAGCGTTTACGAAGTTGACGACCGCGCGCCTGATGCTGTTTTCGAATTAGGTATTCCTGTTTTGGGAATTTGCTACGGCATGCAAACCATGGCCGAGCAGTTGGGCGGCAAAGTTGAAGCAGGTCAAACGCGTGAGTTTGGCTATGCTGAAGTTCGTGCCCACGGCCATACAGAATTGCTCAAGGGCATTGAAGACTTTGCCACATCAGATGGCCACGGCATGCTCAAGGTTTGGATGAGCCATGGCGACAAGGTGACGCAGTTACCCGCGGGCTTCAAAGTGATGGCATCTACACCTGCTTGTCCTATTGCAGGCATGGCCGATGAAGCGCGGCGTTTTTATGCGGTTCAGTTTCACCCTGAAGTGACGCACACCGTGCAAGGTCAAGCGCTTTTGAATCGCTTCGTGTTGGACATCTGTCAGGCAAGTCCCGACTGGATCATGGGCGATTACATTGAAGAGGCCGTTGCCAAAATTCGCGAACAAGTTGGCGCCGAAGAAGTTATTCTGGGCTTGTCTGGTGGCGTCGATTCTTCTGTGGCAGCAGCCCTCATTCACCGCGCCATTGGCGATCAACTGACTTGCGTGTTTGTAGACCATGGGCTTTTGCGCTTGAACGAAGGCGACATGGTCATGGAAATGTTCGAAGGCAAATTGCATGCGCGCGTGATTCGCGTCAATGCCAGCGATTTGTTTTTAGGCAAGTTGGCCGGCGTGAGCGAGCCTGAACAAAAACGCAAAATCATTGGCGGCTTGTTTGTCGATGTGTTCAAAGACGAAGCAGCCAAATTGAAAGCGGGTACGGGCGGTCACAAGGGAGCAAGCTTTTTGGCTCAAGGCACTATTTACCCAGATGTCATTGAATCTGGTGGTGCCAAAAGCAAAAAGGCTGTGACCATCAAGAGCCACCACAATGTGGGTGGTTTGCCCGAACAGCTGGGTTTGAAGTTGTTAGAACCACTGCGCGAACTTTTCAAAGACGAAGTGCGGGAATTAGGTGTGGCACTGGGCTTGCCGCGCGAGATGGTCTATCGCCATCCCTTCCCAGGTCCCGGTTTGGGTGTTCGCATTTTGGGTGAAGTTAAAAAAGAATATGCCGATTTGCTGCGCCCTGCCGATGCCATCTTCATTGAAGAGTTGCGCAACTTCACCGATGACCAAGGCAAGTCTTGGTACGATCTGACCAGCCAAGCCTTCGCGGTATTTTTGCCAGTCAAGAGCGTGGGTGTGATGGGCGATGGCCGTACTTACGAGTACGTGGTTGCCCTAAGAGCTGTTCAAACTTCTGACTTTATGACGGCTGACTGGGCTGAATTGCCCTATGCCTTGCTGAAGAAAGTGTCTGGCCGAATCATCAACGAAGTGCGCGGCATTAACCGTGTGACCTATGACGTCAGCAGCAAACCGCCCGCTACCATTGAGTGGGAGTGACTTTAGAATTTAGCCAATAGGCGCCTTTGACAGTGGATGAAAAAACACACTGAACAGATAAAAGTTAATTTATGTTGACTTCAGTTAAAGTGTTGTATTAAAGTTAAATTTAGCCAATTACGTTAAATTGTCATAATTAAACTTTGGCTTCCATTTCATCAAAACTTAGGAGTGCGAATAGTGCGAATCTTAAAGAAAACAAAAATCACCACTGCTTGCTTGCTAGTCCTGGGAGGAACTTTGGTTCCTCTTAGCGTTTTTGCCCAGCAAGCTGCCTCATCAGACAACCAACTTGTGATTACGGGTTCGCGTCTAAAGGGCGCAACAGAGGGCGCGTTGCCCGTCACTGTCATTGATCGAGCAGCCATTGAGGCAAGTGGTCAGATTTCTGTTGCCGAGCTTCTGCGAGATTCAAACTTCTCATCCTTCGGCAATACAAAACCCCAGTCGGGTAGCTCTGCCCAAGCCTTATCAGACATTGACCTGCGCGGTCTTGGTTCCAATCGTACGCTGGTGTTGGTGGACGGACGTCGTATTTCTAAAGCTCCCTACACTGGATCTGTCCAGGACTTGAACCAGATTCCTTTGGCTGCGGTTGAGCGAGTTGAAATTCTCTCCGACGGCGCATCTGCTATCTACGGTTCCGACGCTATTGGCGGTGTGGTCAATGTGATCACTCGCAAAAACTTCAATGGCGTTCAGTTTAACTATGGCAGTGGCAACCCCTCAATTGTGGGCGGTGATACCAGGGAAACCTCCCTCCTGCTTGGAGCTTCTGGCCCCATAGGTCGCCTGTTTGCTGGAGCATCGTTGAATAAACGCGAAATGATCTTTACGCGTGATCAAGCTGGTGGGGATGCACTAGGCGTATCTAGTTTCGGCAACAACTACCAGAAGCTTAGCGCAAGCGGCGCGGGTACTGGCACACGTTTGGCTGTGCCTGGTTTTGCATGTAATCAGGGAGACTTTTACAACACGGCTCCTGGTACAGCTACTAACCAATGCTCGTTCAATTTTAATGCATCTGCTGCAAACGAAGCCGCTATCGGTAACAAGTCTCTCTTCGTCAATGGCGAGTTCAACATCAATGACGATTGGACCATTTATTCATCGATAACCGCTAGCAACATCGATAGTTTTGGGCGCTATGCGGCCACGCCAGTAGCGGTCACACTTGCCAATACAAGCCCTGCTTATCAAAGCATTACAGCAGCCACCCCTGGCCTGGCTGCTGCCAGCCCGGGTGGTCTTGCACTTCGTCACCGCATGGCTGCAGCTGGCTCACGCGATACCAGCACTGACTCTCTAGTTAGCTCGTTCATGGCGGGCGCCAGAGGTACCGTTTTTGGCGACGTCAACGTTGACGCAGGTGCCAGATTTGAGACTTACAAATACAATGAGTTGGGCAGAGGCTACATTGTTCGCCCACTGCTTGAGGCATCAATTAATGCAGTTGGTGGCTATAACATCTTTAATCCTTTCGGCAACTCCGCTGATGTCCTGAACTCCTTTAAGGCAACCCTCGCACGTGAAAGTACATGGAATTCCCAAGAAACTTTTGCCACAGCATCTAAACCATTGGCTAAGATTGATGGCCGTAACGTAATGGGACTTGTGGGCTTTGAGGCACGCAAAGAGAAGTTCTCTGATCAATACGATCCGCAATCAGAGGCTGGCATTATTGAAGGCTCAGCCGGCAACTCCGCTGCTGGCTCTCGTGATGTTATGTCTACTTTCTTCGAAGTAGCCATTCCCGTGCTTAAGAATCTGGAACTTAACGTAGCAGCTCGAAGGGATGCGTACAAGAATGGCCCCAGTGAAAACGCCACCGCGACTTCACCCAAGATTTCTGCGCGCTGGCAACCTATGAAGTCATTGACAGTACGTGGATCTGTTGCAGAGGGTTTCCGTGCCCCAACCCTTGACATTCTGACTCAGAAGCCAGCTTTTTCTGCTGATACCATTACCGACAATGCTACCTGCCAGTCTTATGGTTATACCTTGACCCAGTGTACCAATTGGGGTGGTGTTGCCGGTGCCAAGCCTGGTATCCAGGTTGACAGCACTGTCATTGCCAATGGGACTCTTGGCCCTGAGACCTCAAAACAGAAGTCATTGGGTCTTATCTTTAAACCACTTGATTGGCTCAGCCTGACAGTGGACACCTACAACATCGGCATCGACAACCGTATTGCCTCTTTGAGTGCACAAACTATTATCAATCGGAGACTTAACCCCACTTTGGGACCACTTCCAGCTGCCTTCACGGTAACACGTGATCCGACAACTGGTGCTATCAATTCGCTTGTTAGAGGTTCTGTCAATGAGGGCACTGTGGATACTAGAGGTTATGACCTGAGCGTTAGCACAGACTTTAAACTTGGCGACATGGGCCGGTTACAAAACCAGTTTCAGTTCAGCAACATCAATTCTTACAAAATTAATGATGGTGAAAATCTAATTGGTTATCAGGGAAATCCTGGTACGCGTTGGGCCTTGTCTAACATTTGGACCTATCAGCGAGTTTCAACTGTTT
>CAXNGF010000105.1:0-6809 GCA_964201905.1 Limnohabitans sp.
TCCCTCTAAAATCGGGTATCTCCTAAAGGATTTGGAATGAAATTGTTGAGTGGCCGTCAAAGCTTGATGGTAATTTGTGGGATGGCTGTTTGTTTGTTGGTTGCGTGTAGCTCGCGGCCGCGCGGTCCTATCCCTGTTGAAGACCGAGTAGCTGGGCAAAGTAGTCCTCGACCTCTTCAAAAAGCGCAACCCCAAACTGCAACTGTGAGCGCTCCTGTGGCTACCAGTTCACCAGTTTCAATGGGAGCCACAATGCCCGGCTCAGAAAATATGGGCAAGCCCGGTTATTACAGCGTGCGTCCGGGTGATACCCTCACCAAAATTGCCTTGGAACATGGACAAGCGTGGCGGGACATCACCAAATGGAATGGCCTGGACAATCCCCATTTGATTGAAGTCGATCAGGTTTTGCGTGTGGCGCCGCCTGCTATTGAGGCCATCAACAAGCAGACCAAGCCCACCATGGCCCAGAACCAATCACCCGCCAGCAGCCAAGCTACCCATTCAACGCCAAGCGCACCCACTCAGGCCAGTGTCAGTGATGATGGCATGCTCTTCTCATGGCCTCACCCAGGACCCGTTTTGACGGGTTTTGATGAAGCCAAAAACAAAGGTCTAGATTTAGCAGGCAAGGCGGGCGACCCCGTGCTGGCAGCTGCAGACGGCAAAGTGGTTTACTCAGGCTCAGGTCTTAGGGGATACGGTAACTTGGTTATTCTCAAACACAACAACACCTACTTAACGGCTTACGCCCACAACCAAACACTTTTGGTCAAAGAAGACCAAACCGTTACCAAAGGCCAACGCATTGCCGAAATGGGCAGCTCGGACGCTGATCGCGTGAAGTTACATTTTGAAATTCGCAAGCTAGGCAAACCAGTTGACCCTGCCAAACTATTGCCAGCCCGTCCATGAGCAAACAGAACGACGCAACACGAGAAGAACAGACACAAGAAATTATCTTAGGACGTTCTGATTTACCCAACGGATGGCTCCATATTGATGCGCTAGACATGGAAGCTCAAGGCATTGCCAGAAGGCCAGATGGCAAAGTTGTTTTTGTGGAAGGAGCTTTGCCATTTGAAATGGTGTCTGTCAATGTGCACCGCAAAAAGAACAATTGGGAAGCGGGTGTCGTCACGGCGGTGCACCGTGAGTCTTCTCAACGGGTAAGACCTGGTTGCCCTCACTTTGGCTTGCATGCTGGCGCTTGTGGTGGCTGCAAGATGCAGCACTTAGAAGCCAGTGCGCAAGTGGCCGTGAAACAGCGCGTCCTAGAAGACAATCTATGGCACTTGGGCAAAGTTAAACCCGAGAACTTGCTGCGGCCCATGGAAGGCCCCACTTGGGGCTATCGTTACCGCGCCAGGATGTCAGTGCGCTATGTTCATAAAAAAGGTGAGGTCCTGATTGGTTTTCATGAACGCAAAAGCCGTTATGTAGCCGACATCAAAACTTGCCGGGTATTGCCTCCCAAAATCAGTTCGCTTTTGCTGCCATTGCGCGAACTTATTTTTGGCATGGATGCTCGTGAAACGGTACCTCAAATTGAATTGGCGCAGGGCGACACCGTCACGGCTTTGGTGTTGCGTCATTTAGAACCCCTGAGCACTGCCGATGAAGAGCGCTTGCGTGCATTTGCTTCCCTGCATGACGTGCAGTGGTGGTTGCAAATTAAAGGGCCTGACACCGTCAAGCTCATGGATGAAGGCGGCATCGAGCTCTCCTATGACTTGCCTGATTTTGGCGTGCACATGCCCTTCAAGCCAACCGATTTTACGCAGGTCAACCCCCACATCAATCGGGTCTTGGTCACGCGAGCCTTGCGACTCCTAAAGCCTGCTGCAAACGAGAGGGTCATTGACTGGTTTTGTGGTCTTGGTAATTTTACATTGCCCATAGCCACAACGGCCAAAGAAGTGGTGGGCATCGAAGGCGCAGAAACTTTGGTGGCGCGCTCGTGCGAAAATTACGAGCACAACCAAGCACTTCGTGAAGGGAGCAAACGCTTGGCTCCCACGTCATTCATTGCACGCAACTTGTTTGAAATGACGCCGGAAATGCTCATGGCAGATGGCATTGCCGACAAGTGGCTCATTGAACCACCTAGGGAAGGCGCCTTCGCCTTGGCAAAGGCCTTGGCTGAATTGCAAGAGAACGACGCACTAAGGGGCGACTGGCAATTTCCCAAACGCATTGTCTATGTCAGTTGCAACCCAGCCACCTTGGCGCGGGATGCTGGCTTGTTTGTTCACAGAGCAGGGTACCGTTGTGTGAGTGCCGGCGTGGTGAACATGTTTGCGCACACAGCGCACGTCGAAAGCATGGCGGTTTTTGAAAGACGCTGAATAAAAAAGCATCTGAGTCCTTTCGAACTCAGATGCTTTGAACTGAATTGAAGCGTCAGTAAACTAGTCTCGCTCGCCACCCCAAAGGCCCAACAAGGCCAGCAAGCTTTGGAACACATTGAACAAGTCCATGTACAACATAAGCGTTGCGCTGATGTAGTTGGTTTCGCCACCATCCAAAATTTGCTTCAGGTCATACAGCATGTAAGCACTGAAAATACCGATGGCAGCCACAGACAAGGCCATCATGCCAGCAGTTGAGCCCACAAAAATGTTGACGATACCGCCCACCATGAGCACCAAAGCGCCCACAAACAGCCATTTGCCCATGCCAGACAAGTCGCGCTTGATGACACTGGCCAAGACGGACATGACAGAGAATACACCTGCGGTGCCGGCGAAGGCCGTCATGATGAGGTCAGGGCCGTTTTTGAAGCCCAAGACCATGGCAATCATGCGAGACAGCATGAGGCCCATGAAAAATGTGAAAGCCAGTAAGACCAACACGCCTGTCGAAGAATGTTTTGTTTTCTCGATGGCGTACATGAAGCCAATGGCGCCACCCAAAAACAGGATCAAGCCTAAACCGCCACCCAAAGATTGGGTGATGCCTGTAGCCACACCGAGCCATGCACCCAACACGGTGGGCAAGAGGCTAACGGCCAGCAACATGTAAGTGTTGCGCATGACTTTGTGTCTTTCAGCGGGCGTCGTACCTACGTTAGCCCAACTGGGTTGTTCAATGTTTTGAAGATCGCTCATGTGTGAACTCCTAATAATCCACCCTGTATCGGGTGAGCAAATTGTAGGGCTTGTAACCGGAAATGCCCAATTTACCAAAGATTTCAGGGTCTTTTGACTTTTGACTTTCACAAAGCCAATGCCACGCGCAGGCTGCGTTATGCTTAATGGTCAATTTTTTACCCTCAGAGCCCTATGAAAACTCAATCTACCCTCGAATTGTCCGACGTTCAAGCCATTGCCGCAGCCGCCCAAGCCGAAGCTCAGAAAAACAATTGGGCGGTGAGCATTGCTGTTGTGGATGGGGGTGGACACATGTTGCATTTCCAGCGGCTGGATGGCGCTGCGCCAATTTCTTCTCACATAGCCCCGGCCAAGGCCAAAACTGCTGCATTGGGTCAACGTGAAAGCAAAATTTACGAAGACGTGATCAATGGCGGTCGTTTCTCATTTTTGTCAGCCCCCACCATTGAAGGCATGTTGGAGGGCGGCGTGCCCATTATGAAAGATGGCGCATGCATTGGCGCGGTAGGCGTAAGCGGCGTGAAGTCCACCGAAGATGCTCAGATCGCCAAGGCGGGCATTGCCGCCATTGGCCTTTGATTGTCCTAAAGCTTGCACAAAAAAAGCTTTTCAGTTCAGTACAAATCCAGCACAGCGCCCTTGCTGGCGCTGGATGCATTGAAAGCAAACTTAGCCTGGACGCCGCGTGTGTAGCGTGGTGCTGGCGCTGTCCACTTGGCACGGCGCTTGGCAATTTCTTCTTCTGGTACGTTCAACTCAAGAATGAGTTTGTGCGCATCAATGGTGATCGAGTCGCCTTCGTTGACAAACGCAATGGTGCCGCCTGCAGCAGCCTCAGGTGCCACATGACCGACCACCATGCCCCAAGTTCCGCCAGAGAAACGGCCATCGGTAATGAGGCCTACGCTCTCACCCAAGCCCGCGCCAATAAGGGCGCCAGTGGGGGCCAACATTTCTGGCATGCCAGGGCCACCTTTGGGGCCGAGGTAGCGCAAAACCATGACGTCTCCGGCTTTGATTTTGCCGTCCAAAATGGCTTGCAAAGCAGATTGCTCGTCGTCAAACACGCGAGCAGGACCTGTGATAACAGGGTTCTTCAATCCCGTGATTTTGGCCACTGCACCTTCAGGCGACAAGTTGCCTTTGAGGATGGCCAAGTGACCTTCTGCATACATCGGCTTGTCGATGGGCCGAATGACATCTTGGTCGGCGCGAGGGGCATCAGGAATGTCTTTTAAGTTCTCAGCCACAGTTTTGCCAGTGATTGTCATGCAATCGCCGTGCAACAAACCCGCCTTTAACAAGATCTTCATGACTTGTGGAATACCGCCGGCCTGGTGCAAGTCAACGGCCAAATATTTGCCGCTGGGCTTTAAATCGCAAATGACAGGAATCTTCTTGCGCATGCGCTCGAAATCGTCAATGGTCCAGGCAACTTCAGCCGTGTGTGCTATGGCCAAGAAGTGCAACACAGCATTGGTCGAGCCGCCCGTGGCCATGATGACGGCTACGGCATTTTCAATGGCTTCTTTGGTGACGATATCGCGTGGTTTCAAATCATTTTTGATGGCTTCGAGCAAAACCTTGGCCGATGCTTTGGCTGAGTTTTTGGTCTCATCATGGGGGTTGGCCATGGTGGAAGAGTAGGGCAACGACATGCCCAGCGCTTCAAAGGAAGAAGACATGGTGTTGGCGGTGTACATGCCGCCGCAAGAGCCTGTTCCAGGAATGGCGCGCTTCTCAATTTCTTTCAAATCGAAGTCGCTCAAATTGCCTGCAGAGTTTTGGCCCACCGCTTCAAACACACTCACAATGTTCAGGTCTTTGCCTTGGTATCGGCCGGGCAAAATGGTGCCACCATACACATAAATGGCAGGCACATTGGCGCGCAAAATACCCATCATGCCCCCTGGCATGTTTTTGTCGCAACCGCCCACCACCAACACGCCGTCCATCCACTGGCCTTGGACGCAGGTTTCAATACAGTCTGAAATCACTTCTCGGCTAACGAGTGAATATTTCATACCCTCGGTGCCCATGGCCATGCCGTCAGAAATGGTGGGGGTGCCAAAAATTTGAGCGTTGCCACCGGCTTCCTCAATGCCTTCTACCGCTGCATCGGCCAGTTTTTGCAGGCCGCTGTTGCAAGGGGTGATGGTGCTGTGACCATTGGCCACGCCCACCATGGGCTTCACGAAATCACCTTCTTCGTAGCCCATGGCGTAGTACATCGAGCGGTTGGGCGCGCGTGATTTGCCTTGGGTGATGTTGGCGCTGCGGCGGTTGCTGGGGGTGGCTGGGTGAATAGGGATGATTTTGTCTGTCATGTTGGCACTTTAGGAAGAGCAGATAGGGTCTTGTTGTCTTATTCTAATAGAGCCCTCGTAACTTAGGGCTAGCACTCTGTGCAATTGGCTTGCGATGAGTGCACAATCGGAGCCCATGTTGATTCACCCTCAAATTAACCCCATTGCATTGCAACTGGGACCGGTTGCGGTTCACTGGTACGGTTTGACCTATCTGGCTGCCTTTGCGCTGTTTTACTTCTTGGCCACCAGACGGCTGGCTCACCAGCCTTACTCGCGCCTCACCCATTGGCAAGTTCGGGATGTCGAGGACATTTTGTTTGCGGGAGTTTTGGGCGTGGTTTTGGGTGGGCGCATTGGTTACTGTTTGTTTTATCAGCCTGCCTACTACTTCTCCCACCCCCTAGAAATAGCCTACGTCTGGCAGGGGGGTATGAGTTTTCATGGCGGCTTGCTGGGTGTCATGGCGGCCATGGTGTGGTTTGCTCAAACCCGCCACCGACCTTTTTTCCAAGTCATGGATTTTGTCGCACCTTGCGTGCCCACGGGCTTGGCCGCTGGCCGCATCGGTAACTTCATTAACGGCGAACTTTGGGGACGGCAAGCCGATCCTGATTTGCCATGGGGCATGGTTTTCAGGGGCGCGGGTGATTTTCCCCGCCATCCCTCGCAGCTTTACCAATTCTTTTTAGAAGGCCTATTGCTTTTTGCAGTGCTATGGCTTTTTGCCCGCAAGGATCGCCCGATCGGCCAAGTGTCTGCGGTGTTTTTAATGGGTTATGGTATTTTCAGGTTCATCGCTGAATTCTTTCGCGAACCAGATGCCCATTTAGGACTTTTGTCCCTAGGGCTCAGCATGGGGCAGTGGTTGTGCGTGCCTATGATTCTGGCCGGCGTATTTCTGTATTCTGCGGTCAACAAGCCGAGTAAGCTTTGACGGCACTTGCCATCTTTAAAATGAGACAGTGATTCAATCAAAAAGTTAATCAAAGGAGACGAAAATGCAAAATTCTGAAACTCAAATCCAGCGCAGAAACCTCTTGCAATGGGCGGCGGGCACTTCATTGGCCGCCACTTTGCCTGCTTGGGCACAAGCCACTTGGCCCACAAAACCTGTGAACCTCATTGTTCCATTTCCTGCGGGCGGCGGCACAGATGCATTTGCGCGTCCCTTGTCGGCCATTTTTTCCAAACTCACAGGCAGGCAACTGATCATTGACAACCGGGGCGGGGCTGGTGGCACAGTGGGCGCAGGCATCGCTGCCAAGGCTGCGCCAGATGGCTATAACTTTTTCATGGGTGCCGTTCATCACACGATTGCACCCAGCATGTATCCCAAATTAGATTACGATTTGGAGCGTGATTTGGCTCCCATCATTTTGGTTGCGGC
>CAXNGF010000106.1:0-6731 GCA_964201905.1 Limnohabitans sp.
AACACCCAATCCGATGCCCCACTGGACCACAAAGACACCGACGAAAATAACGAGGTTGTAGGCAGAGAGTGCGCGTCCTGCCAAATGCGGCGGAAAGGCCATGCCCACGGAGGGTTGCGCCAAAGAAACAAAGGTGCTGGTGATGCAAAACAAGCTCAAGGCCCACGCCGTGTTGTCACCCATTTGGGGGCCTGAAACAATGATCCAAGTCAGCACCACAAAGCTAATGGGCTGACCCCATGAAATGATTAGATTGGGCAAAATACCCCGCTTTGCCAAACGAGGTGTGATCAAACCCCAGGCCCAGAAAGTTAGCAACATGGCGACGTTGATGCCAAACAAGCCCGTTGCGGCAGCTAGCGGCGAGTAGCCTCCCACCACCGTCATCCAAGGCGCTGCCCAAAGTGTCTGAAGGGCCAACAAACCACCGTAGCAAAAAAAGCCAATGGGCGCCATTCGCCAAAAATAGGCACTGCGCCAAATGGGGCCGTAGCCCTCTTCAGTTTCAATGGCTTTCAGTTGCGGGTCTTGTTGGCCTGATTCTGTCTTTTCCCACACGGGCACCAAAACATAAATCATGATCATTGACAAAATAACCAGAACCGCCAAGCCAGCAAAAATGGCGCGCCAGCCCATGATTGGCATCAACCATTGGACGGGTAAGGTGGAAGAAACCATGCCCAATGATCCCGTCATCAGCATCCAAGAGTTGGCCCGCAACTGTGCCCCTGGCGCCATCCATCGTCTGTAGCCCGTCAAGGGAGACATTAAACAAGCGCTCACTCCCACACCACACAAAACACGAGCCAGCCAAAGGCCCATGAAACTTTGAGCCAAAGCAAAAGCGACACAACCTAATACGGCCACGACCAAGAACGACAACAAGACTTTTTTAGGGCCATGCTTGTCAAGCAATTTGCCCAGAGGAAGTTGAGTGGCTGCAAATCCTAGAAAGTAGCCCCCCGCAAGCAAGCCCAAGTCTTGTGCTGAAAGCGCTAATTCCTGAGTCAAAGTGGGAGACAAGGTAGCCGTGATAGCGCGAATCAAGGACGATAGAAAGTAAGCAGACGCAAAGGCCAAAAAGACCCCCAACATTTGTCGGCGGGCCAACATGGGGCTTGTGATTGGGTTCATGGTAGCTTCATACTTTCAAATAACAGGTCTGCGCTTTGGTCTTGCTTGGCGTCTTGCTTGGCGTCTTGCTTGGCGTATTGGTTTTGATAAACCACCGCATGCACCACACGAACAGCTTCACCCTCTAAGTGGGCAAACCAAACGGCATGGGCACGGACAGGCTGACCCTTGGCGGAAGTGCCGCTGGCCTTTGAGCGAAGCGCACCTGGCAAGGCAGGGACTCGACCAGGCGTCCAACTTGCATCTTCAATTTGATTGGCACGCATGTTTTGCAAGGTGGCTTGGCGCCAACCTTTCAAGAGTTCTGTGCGATCGGCATCGGCGCTTAGCTTGGCGGACATGACCGCCCAAACGGCATCGCCAGCTTCGCATCCCATCACGGACAACTCTAAAGCTTGGCCGGCCATGGTGACGGGTTTGCTTGTTTTGTCAGGCTTGCAAGGCAGCTCAAAACTGAGCGTGGTTCCTGGCATTTGAACAGTTCGCCAATTCAAACTAGGCTGGCATGCACTGAGTCCTAAGAGTGAGAAAAAAACCGCAACTGCAGTCTTCAAAAAATTTTTGCGCATGGTCTGATTATCAACGCGAGCATGTGACTTTATTTTTCGCGACAATCGGGGGATGAACTCACTAGACGGCATCCGCATCCTTGACCTCTCCCGTGTCCTCGCGGGCCCTTGGTGTACCCAAACTTTGGCCGATCTTGGGGCCGATGTGATCAAAATAGAGCGGCCCGGCGCCGGTGACGACACGCGCAGCTGGGGCCCCCCCTTCCTCAAAGACGCGGCAGGGAATGACACGCCTGAAGCGGCATATTACTTAGGAACCAATAGAAATAAGCGCTCACTTACATGTGATATTGCCAAACCTGATGGCCAAGTTTTAATACGTGAGTTAGTGGCGCATTGCGACGTTTTTATTGAAAACTTCAAGGTTGGTGACATGGCCCGCTATGGCCTGGACTATCCCAGTTTGAAGGCCATCAACCCGCGGCTTGTGTATTGCAGCGTCACAGGCTTTGGACAAACCGGCCCGTACAGCGAGCGGGCTGGCTATGACTACGCTGTCCAAGGCATTGGTGGCCTGATGAGTGTCACAGGCGAGCGCGATGATCTTGGCGGTGGCCCGCAAAAAGTGGGCGTTGCTGTGGCCGATTTGTTCACGGGCATGTATGCCTCCGTTGGCATTTTGGCTGCATTGAGGCATGCCGAAAAAACAGGTGAGGGCCAGTATGTCGACATGGCTTTGTTGGACACGCAAGTGGCCATGCTGGCCAATTTAGGCGCCAACTATTTGGTCAGTGGCAAAACCCCAGGCCGCGCGGGCAATGCGCATCAAAACATCGTGCCCTATCAAGTGTTTGAAGTACAACCCGCATTGAAGGCAGCGCCTCATGCGCGCGACCATCTGATATTGGCCGTTGGCAATGATGGACAGTTTGCCAAATTTTGTGATGTGGCGGGCCACCCCGAATTGGCAAATGATTCGCGCTTTAGCAAGAACTCGGAGCGGGTGAAAAACAGACAGGTGCTGGTTCCACTTCTCGAGGAAATCATGCTGACGCGGACCAAAGCGCAATGGCTGCCGGCCCTTGAATCGGCCAAAGTTCCTTGCGGTGCCATTAACAATCTGTCAGAGGTCTTCGCCGACCCCCAAGTCGCTGCCCGCAACATGATCAACACGTGGCAGCACCCACATCAAAAAGATTTGCGCTTGGTGGCCAGTCCTTTGAAGCTCAGCCTCACACCTGTGCGCCAAGAACATGCGCCGCCGCAATTGGGGCAACACACCGCACAACTGCTCTACGAAGTGCTGGGATACACCGATGCTCAGATTGAAAAACTTCTAAGCAAAGGCGTAATCTGATGGCCCAATACTTGTTGGTTCACGGTGCTTGGCATGGTGCGTGGTGTTGGCAACATGTCAGTGAAGGCCTCATTCGTGCAGGCCACAGCGCACATGCCTTGACGCTCACTGGCCTAGGCGAGCGATCCCACTTGCTGCACCGAGGCATTGATTTAGAAACCCATGTGCAAGATGTTTTGCAAGCGCTGGATGCACAAGAGATGCAAGAAGCCATTTTGGTGGTGCACTCTTATGCCGGCATGCTGGGCACAGCGGTTGCAGACAGACGCGCACATCGGTTAAAGCATTTGGTCTACCTTGATGCAGTGGTTCCCAAGCCAGGCGAGAGTTGGAGCAGCACGCATGCCAGTGCCACGCAAAAGTCACGTATAGATGCTATGTCCGAAAGCATCAACAACAGTTTTCCACCACCCGACCCTTCTTTGTTTGGTCTAGCTGGCGAGGATTACGATTGGGTACAAAGGCGACAAACACCGCATCCCGGCGGGACTTACCAGCATGTGCTGAACTTTGACGAGGCTCGGGTCGCAAGTGTTCCTCGCACCTTCATCAACTGCACTGCGCCCCCACTGGCAACAATCGATGCCGCGCGTCGCCGTGTACTTGACCCCCATTTTTGGGATGGCCTTTGGATTCAGAACGCCCGTGTGATTGAAATGAAAACGGGACACGATCCGATGATCAGTGCCCCGAAAGAGTTGACAGCGCTGCTGTTGGCATGCGCTGATCAATAAGCATCAGTCCTTGCGGAAATTGTCGTGACAGTTTTTGCAGGTGGCGCCGGCGGGTCCAAACGCTGTTTTCAACGCATCGACATTGCCTAGCTTGGCTGCGGCAGAAACTTTAACCAGCTCGGCTTGCATTTTGTCTGCTGCATCTTTGAACTTGGCGGCGTCCTTCCAAATTTCTGGCTTGGCCCGTGTTTCACCTTTGTCTGAGCCCTCGGGGAAAGCGGTCCAGTGCAATTTAGACATGGCCAATGCAATGTCAGCATTTTCTGCTGCGGCTTTTGCGTCATAGGGCGCTCTGCCTGCGACCATAGCGCCAACACGACCAAAGTGAGCGCCCATGATGGTGAAGCTGGCTTTGCGGTATTTGATGGCATCTTCTGGTTTTGCAAATTGCGCTGCCGCTGGAAGTGCCAGCAAAACAGACAACAAAACTGAAACGAAAGCGAAATGTTTTTTCATACATATTCCTAATGGCATTGATCTAATTTATAGTTTCTCATGATTTTAAAACCCTTGCTGACTGCGCCTTTTGTATTGAAAGTCATTGCATGATTCAGCTTCGCATTTGGGATTGGCCCACTCGCATCTTCCATTGGGCACTGGCCATATTGGTCGTGGCTTTGGTCATTACGGGCAATTTGGGTGGCAACGCCATGGTGTGGCATTTCAGATGTGGTTATGCAGTTTTCAGCCTGCTTATTTTTAGATTCATCTGGGGCTTTTGCGGTGGGCACTGGTCGCGCTGGCGCCAATTGGCGTGCACACCCGCATTAATTCGGCAGTATTTCAAAACCTCTACGCCACCCGCCGCGTTTCTGGGTCACAACCCCATGGGCTCTCTGTCCGTTATCGCTATGTTGGCTTTGTTGGTGCTGCAAGTGAGCACGGGCCTCTTCAGCGACGACGAGATTTCTAACGCGGGCCCCTTGGTTAGCCTCGTTTCTGAAAGCCGTGTGAGTTTGGCCACATACTGGCACAAAGGCTTTGGTAAAACCATCATTCTTTTGCTGGTGGCCGGCCATCTGATTGCCGTTCTTTGGTATTTCTTAAAAAAGAAACAGAACCTGACCCTGGCCATGTTGAAGGGCGACAAAACCAGCACTATGTCAGCGCCCTCATCCAAAGATGGTCCCGCCAATTGGTTGCTGGCGATGGTGTGCATCTTGGTCAGCTCTGGCTTGGTGTATGTCCTGATTAATCTGGGCGCCAACGCAGCTTGACTTCCTGAAATTACCGCTAAACTTCATTTGACTTACTTGCTTTAAATCGACTCTCTTGTCAGCACCTTCACAACCCACTATCTCTCTGTTCGAGGCCTCTTCGGCTGAAGACATGGCGGCCGTGCGAGAGATTTTTCAAGAGTACGCTCGATCACTCAGTGTTGATCTTTACTTTCAGGGTTTTGAGTCTGAGTTGTCTCAATTGCCGGGTGAATATGCACCACCCCGCGGGTCTCTTTTGTTGGCCATGGTCAACCAAGAGCTTGCCGGTTGTTGTGCTCTGCGCCCCTTAGATTCTGCCGATGCGCCCAATGCCGCAGAAATGAAGCGCTTGTATGTCAGGCCTGCGTTTCGCCGTCTTGGCTTGGGGCGTCAATTGGCTGAAAGTATTTTGGATGCGGCTCGCCAATGCGATTACAGCTGCGTGTTGTTAGACACGCTGGATGAGATGGAAACAGCGCGGGCGCTTTATGAAGACCTGGGGTTCGAAGAGGTTGCGCCTTATTATCACAACCCTTTGGCTGGCGCGCACTATCTCCGCGTGATGCTTTGAAGTGCGGCCAGATGGCTGTTGTCTGTTTAAGCTTTGGCTTGTGACACCATGGTGTCAGCGTCACTGACTTCAAATTTGCCAGGACCTTCGATGTTCAGAGTAGCCACTTTGCCGTCTTTGACCAGCATTGAATAGCGATTGCTGCGAAGGCCCATGCCGCGCGCTGTGAGGTCCAAAGTCAGACCTGTCGCTTTGGTGAAGTCAGCACTGCCGTCACCCATCATGCGAACTTTACCTGTGCTGTGCAACTCGCGGCCCCATGCGCCCATCACGAACGCATCGTTCACGCTGACACACCAGATTTCATCAACACCAGCGGATTTCAGGGCGTCGAATTGCGCCACATAGCCAGGCACGTGCTTGGCTGAGCAGGTGGGCGTGAAAGCACCAGGCAATGCGAACAAAGCAATGGTTTTACCAGCAGAGGCCTTGGCCACATCAACTGGGTTAGGGCCAATGCTACAGCCATTGCCTTCTACTTCAACGTACTCGGTCAATGTGACTGCGGGGATGGTGTCTCCAACTTTGATCATGGTGATTCCTTTAAAAATAGTTCAAAAAAACGACTGTCAGAAGATGCGTTTGATGAACGCATCGGCGAAAAAAAAACGACCCACTATTGTGAGTCGTTTTTTAAAAGCTTGCTGAAATGCGTTGTTAAAACTTAAATCGCAATTGCCTTTTCAACCAAACGGGTAGCAACCCAGTTTTTTGTTTTGGAAATGGGCTTGCTCTCGGTGATTTCAATCACGTCGCCTACGCCGTATTGTCCTGTTTCGTCGTGTGCGTGGTACTTGCTTGATTTGGCAACAATCTTGCCATACAAAGCATGCTTCACGCGACGCTCCACCAAAACCGTTACGGTTTTGGCACGCTTGTCGCTGACCACCTTGCCAATCAAGGTGCGCTTGAGGGATGTTTTAGCTTCCGTCATGGTCACTCCTTATTTGGCGGCTTGTTTTTGGGCAAGAATGGTTTTGGCGCGAGCGATGCTGCGGCGAGTTTCGCGCAGTTGGTTCGTGTTGCCGATTTGCTGGGTGGCTTTTTGCATGCGCAAATTGAAATGGGCCTTTTGCAAGTCCTTGATTTCTTTGGCCAAACCAGCTTCGTCTTGGGTGCGCAGTTCAGTGGTGTTCATTTTTGAGTTCTCCTGAATTACTGGCCAATCATGCGTGCGACAAACGTCGTGCGCAAGGGCAGTTTGGCTGCGGCCAATTTAAACGCTTC
>CAXNGF010000107.1:0-6704 GCA_964201905.1 Limnohabitans sp.
ACACCAAAACCCAAGGACAAGTTATTGATCAAATCCATTTGGAATACTCCTTAACCTGAAATGAAAGTAGGCCAAACAGGGAACTGCAATTTGAGCAGCATGATGAAGGCAAGGTAGCTCATAACAGACAAGACCGTTGCCAAAATCAAAACTTCTTGCAGCTTGAATTTGTCACCCGCCATGCTGACAACCAGGGTGGTGCCATAAAGTGCAACGATCAGACCCATGGCTGGCAATTTGATACTGGGCAATCCGCCCAACAAGACACCAAACAGCAAGTTACCTGCAATGATGAAAATCAACGGCTTCCAAGCCCATGAGCCAACTTCATCGCCAGTGGGTGTTTCAACAACCAAGGATTTGAACAAGATGATGGCGCCAATGACGGCCAAAATGGCGCCCAACAAAAGTGGGAAATAACCAGGGCCCATGCGGGCACCGGTACCAATGGTGTAGCTTGTAGCTCCGTATGCAAATGCCGCACCAACGATGGTGTACACAAGTCCGGAGTAAAAGTCTTTTTGACTTTTGATTTTCACAGGAACGCTCCTCCAAAAAGTTTGGGATGGCGGATTTTGTGCCTAAACAAACCAGATCTGAATGTGGGTTTCACCGACACATAGCAAATAAGCCAAATAAACCATGCAATTACATGGGTTAACCCTAGGTTTACAGTGATTTTGACCAAAAATTACTTCACCAAAGGTTTGAAGACCCTTAACCACTTGGTCGCTGGCAGCCCAAATCTGTTCTCAATGGTTTCGGCTTGGGCAAGCCATGCATCTCTTTGGGGACGGCTTGCAATGCGTTGGGCCAATACCACTGTGTTGCCCTCTCGGGTAGGCTTAAAAGCCCACAAAGCATCTTCACCAAATGCTTCGGCCATTTTGGCCAAGCTCTTTTCGTAGCTTGAAGTGCGGCCAAATAAATTGACTGTCATGGTGCCTTCATCGGTGAGAAGCGCTCGGCAGTTTTTGTAAAACGCAACATCGTCTAGTACTGGCGCAGCAGCTTCATGGTCATACAAATCGACGTGCAATATATCGACGGTTCCTAGCCACTCTTCACTTTGAATTTCTTCAGCCGCATCGGCAATGATGACCCGCATGCGAGGGCCATCTTCTGGCAACTTGAACCAGCCCCTGCATGCATGCAAGACACCGGGGTTGAGTTCAATGGCCGTGCACGTCCAGCGAAGCTTCTTGTAGCAAAACTTGGTTAGGCTGGCAGCTCCCAAACCCAATTGCATGGCGTGCCGGCCGGCCACCGAGGCGCTCTTTAAAAACAGCAAACCAACCATCATTCGTTGTATGTATTCAAGGTCCAAATCAAATGGCTCTTTGATCTTCATCGAACCCTGAATCCAAGGCGTCCCCAAATGCAAATAGCGTGACTCCCCATCTTCGGAGAAGTTGACTTCGGGGAGCTCAAAGGCTTTTGATGGTGTTTTGCTCATGAGGTTTCGAAAAATTGAAGCTGGGGCAAAACACGCTGCGCATTCACAAGTGTTGCTTTGGCAATGTCTGAAGCAGAAACATCTCGCAATGTGGCCAGCACAGCACCCATACGAGGCAACTGAGCGGGCTCATTGCGAGCTTGGCTTGTGATTGCCTGGCTTGATTGTCGTTCAGATTGTGTTTTGTAAATCCAATGTGGCGGTATATCGGGGGCATCTGTTTCTAACACCAAAGCAGAGAGTGGCAACTCAGTAGCCAAGCGCCTTAATTGCAAGGCACGCTCGAAGGTAAGGGCGCCCCCAAAGCCCAAAGCAAATCCCATCTCAATGAATGTGTGGGCTTGCTGAAAACTGCCATTGAAGGCATGCGCAATTCCGCCTTGCACAGCAAAACGTCTAAGCCCCTTTAACAACTCATCTGCCGATTTGCGCACATGCAAAATCACAGGCAACTTGAATTTCTGAGCCATTTTCAATTGGGCATGGTAGAAAAATTCTTGCTTTTCACGCATGGCGGGCTCACACAAAGCAGGTACAAAAAAATCCAAACCAATTTCCCCCAAGGCCACCAAACGTGAATCTACCCTTTGGCTATTGACATCCAGCGCTAGCGCACGCTCGATGCATTGCGCCAAAAATGCCAGGTCTTGATCTTGAGCCTGCGGCACATACAGAGGGTGAATGCCCAGAGCATAAGGTTGATGAAATTCTTGGGCCAAACTTTGCAGCGGTAAAAAATCTTTGGCTTGAACCGCTGGCATGACACACCAAGCCACGCCCTTTGCTTGTGCGTTTTGCAAAACCGCACTGCGGTCTAAATCAAACTCAGGAGCATCTAGATGGCAATGGCTGTCAATCCAGCGCATGCTCATGGTTGCAGCACGCCTTTGTCTAATCGAAGAACGCGACTGCAGCGTGCTGCAAGTTGCGGGTCATGCGTGACCACCACAAAGGCTGTGCCTTGTTTTTCTGCGGTGCTTAACATCAGATCAAACACACTTTCTGCGGTGGCGCGGTCTAGGTTGCCAGTAGGTTCGTCGGCCAAAACGCAAGCGGGTTGCGTGACCATGGCGCGCGCAATGGCCACACGTTGGCGTTCACCTCCCGAAAGTTCGGCTGGTCGGTGCAAAGCACGATTTTCAAGACCCACTTGCGCCAATCTCTCTAAAGCCATGGCGTTGGCGGCTTGCTTCAAATCGCGGCGAATCCAAAGCGGCATGGCCACATTTTCTTGAGCTGTAAATTCAGGCAGCAAATGGTGAAATTGATACACAAAGCCCAGCAATCTATTGCGCCTTGAACCTTGCTCTGCGGCATTGAGACCAGACCAATCTTGACTCTGCAACAGCACCTGACCTTGGGTGGGTGTGTCAAGGCCGCCCATCAAATGCATGAGTGTGCTTTTGCCTGAGCCCGATGCGCCCACAATGGCCACTGTCTCGCCCGCTTGAACGCAAAGGTCAACCCCTTGCAAGACAGAGACGCTTAAGCCGCCCTCGTTAAAGCGCTTGCTTAAGCCGCGAACTTCAAGTACTGGTTGTTGGGCCACATTACTCATAACGCAAAGCCTCGGCTGGGTTCACTTGACTGGCACGCCAACTGGGGTAGAGCGTTGCCACAAAAGACAAAACCAAAGAAATGAGCACCACGGGCAAGATGTCTGACATTTGTGGATCGCTGGGCATCCGGCTAATGATGTAGATGTCTTTGGGCAAGAAACTGGCTTGAAAGATAGCTTCCAAAGCCGGCACGATGACATCGATGTTGAAGGCAATCAACAAACCCAAAAGCATGCCACCCAAAGTGCCAATGATGCCCACCATGGCGCCCTGCACCATGAAAATGCCCATGATGCTTTGAGGGCTAGCCCCCAGTGTTCGCAAGATGGCGATGTCGGCGCGTTTGTCGGTGACGGTCATGACAAGGGTCGACACCAAATTGAAAGCAGCCACAGCCACAATGAGTGTGAGGATGATAAACATCATGCGTTTTTCAACTTGCACGGCCGCATACCAGGTTCTGTTTTGCTGCGTCCAATCGCGCAAAGCCATGCCCATGGGCAACACAGGTGCAAGCTCTCGCGCGACAGCACGAGCTTCATGCAAATTTTTGATTTTCAAACGAATGCCGGTGGGCCCCTCGATGCGAAAAATTTTGCCTGCATCAGCCACATGCATCATGACCAAGGCAGCGTCATATTCGTAGTGGCCAGAATTGAAAACGCCCACCACCTGCATTTGTTTGAGCCGAGGCAAAACACCCGCTGGTGTGACTTGGCCGTTGGGTGCGATGAGCGTCACGGGGTCACCTATTCGAAGACCCAACTGCCTGGCCAAATCGATGCCCAGTACCACCCCAAACTCACCAGGAACCAATGCGCTGATGCCAGGTACGCCCGATTTTTTGAGCTGTGTGTCCACAGACAAATCAACCACGCTGGGTTCCAGCACAGGGTCAATGCCCCGCACCAAAACACCCTTCATGTCCTCGCCCCTGGCTAACAGGGCCTGCGCCGAAATGAAGGGCGCGGCCCCCAGCACGTTGGGGTTGGCACGTATTTGTTGAAGTGTTCCGGCGACATCGTCCAAGGCGCCACCATCGGCAGAAATGACTTCAATGTGCGACACCACGCTGAGCATCCGGTCGCGCACTTCTTTTTGAAAGCCATTCATCACCGACAAGACGATGACCAGTGCGGCCACGCCAAGGCCGATGCCAAGCATCGAAACACCGGAAATAAAAGAGATGAAGCCGTTGCGACGCGTGGCCCGGCCTGCGCGGGTATAGCGCCAACCCAACACCCACTCGTAAGCAAATTCAAAACTCATTCAAGGCCACTTTCAAAAGCACTGATGGCGCCGCAAGCCGACTGTCAAAAAGGGACATTGTGTCATCCCTGACAATACTGCCATGAACGCAGCTTTACCAAGCACCGAAACACCGCAGGTCAATGAGGGCCGAGCACCCACCCGACATTGGGTGATTGCCTACGCAGCCCCTGGATCTGAAGCCCTGCGAGAGGCAATGAACAATGCACTGGCCACATTGTATTTGCCCAATTTGCAAAAAGTACTCAGTCGAATGGACTGCGTCTCAAAATTAAGCACCCCACCGGAAGGCGTCAGTGCGTTTTTCATGCCACATGAATCAGCCCCTGAGCTAACGGGTGCCAAGCCATTATTGGGAAAAGAAGCCATCATGACCCCTTGCCACTGGCAAGTCGGCATGAACGACGTCATTTTGCTTAGCCCCCAAGAATTGGCCTTGAACGAGATTGAATCAATACAACTGTTATCTGCCATAAAGCCCTCCTTGGAAGAAGACGGGCTTCAAGTGGTTTATGAAAGCCCCCTGGTTTGGCGTGTCTCGGGTGATCTGCTGGAAGGTTTGCCATTGGCCAACATCGAACGTGTGGTGGGTCAAAGCATCAAAGCTTGGATGCCAGAACATCAGCGCGCCAAAACATTGCAACGCTTGCAAAGTGAAATGCAAATGCTGCTGTACCAACACCCCGTGAACGACGAGCGCAGTTTGAAGGGCCGTTGGACAGTCAATTCCTTTTGGTTACATCGCAGTCTAGAACAGCTCTATCCTGGTACAGCAAACTTTGATATTGCGCTTGATTTGCGTGAAACCGCACAGCCCTTCAACGCCACGCTGTGGCAACAAGCATGGCAACGCATTGACGCCACGCTGTGTCCATCTTTGATCCAAGCCATGGATCAAAATCACGAAATTTCCCTCACGCTCTGCAGTGAAACAGCTTGGCGGCACTATCGACCTCTGCAAGCCTCTTGGTTCAACAAGCTGCACCGACTGTTCCAACCCATTTCAGTCAGCAAAGAATTGCGCGCCCTGTCTTCTGGAGTTTCTGCCCCATGAGTTTGAAAATATTGACGCGAGATGTGCCGCCCCGAAGCGCATGGACCCTAGAACAAGCTGGGATTCATCCTTTGCTTTCGCGCTTGTTCGCTGCACGCGGCATTGTGAGTCCTGAAGAATTGGACGATGGTTTGGCTAAGTTGTTGACGCCCGCCACACTCAAGGGATCACAAGAAGCTGCAAGCTTGTTAGCAGATGCCATTGCCACCAACAAGCGCCTTTGCATCGTGGCAGATTACGATTGTGACGGCGCCACGGCATGTGCAGTGGGCGTGCGGGGTCTGCGCATGTTGGGCGCAAACAATGTCAGCTACATCGTGCCCGACCGCGTGGTCGATGGCTATGGCCTAACCGCCCCCATCGCAGATCGCGTGAAGCAATCGGGTGCCGATGTTTTGATCACTGTCGACAACGGCATCGCCAGCATGGAAGGTGTTGCGCAAGCACAGGCTCTGGGCTTGCAGGTCTTAGTCACCGACCATCACTTGCCTGCGGCCACCCTGCCCACTGCAGAAGTGATTGTCAACCCAAATCAACCGGGTTGCGAATTTGAAAGCAAGTCTTTAGCGGGTGTAGGCGTCATGTTCTATGTGCTGTTGGCGCTGCGTGCCGAGTTGCGACAGCGCGGCATTTTCTCGGCTGAATCACAACCCAAACTGGATGCACTGCTGCCTTTGGTAGCACTGGGAACAGTGGCTGATGTGGTGAAACTTGACAACAACAACCGCCGCTTGGTGGCGCAAGGCTTGAAACGCATCAGAGCAGGTTCGATGCCTGCTGGCATGTTGGCTTTGTTCAAAGCCGCTGGCCGCGAAGCCAAAGTGGCCACCACATTTGATTTTGGATTTGCATTGGGCCCTCGCATCAATGCAGCAGGCCGCTTGTCAGACATGACGCTGGGCATTGAATGCCTGATCACTGACGATGCGGCCAGAGCCGATGAGTTGGCCAGGCAACTTGATGCCATCAACCGCGAACGACGCGACATTGAGGGCGATATGCGAGAGCAAGCCATGGAAATTGCCGAATCCTTGTTTGATGAAAGCGATGAACCACCGCCGGCCATTTGCGTTTTTGACCCCGATTTTCACGAAGGGGTGGTGGGCATTGTGGCTTCGCGCATCAAGGACAAATTTCACCGGCCCTGCTTTGTCTTTGCAGCCAGCAATGCGCCTGGCAAAGAGCATGAGTTAAAAGGCTCAGGCCGATCTATTCCAGGTTTTCATTTGCGCGACGCGCTAGACCTCATGGCCAAAAAGCACCCGCACATTTTGCTGCGCTTTGGCGGGCATGCCATGGCCGCGGGCTGCACCATTGAAGAAGAACATTTGGAATTGTTTGAGTCTTGTTTCATGGAGGTGGCTGC
>CAXNGF010000108.1:0-6606 GCA_964201905.1 Limnohabitans sp.
AACCTTGGAAGATGCCATTAAGAAAATTGACGCTGAAACCAGAGATCTCTTAGCCGGTACTTTCAAAATTGTGAATGAACATTTTGGCCGTATGTTCCCTGAGTTGTTTGGCGGCGGCAGTGCCCGCTTGGTCATGACGGGCGATGAAATTTTGGACTCAGGGGTTCAAGTGATGGCGCAGCCACCGGGTCAAAAAAATCAGACCATTCATTTGCTGTCTGGAGGTCAAAAGGCACTGACGGCCATTGCCTTGGTGTTCGCCATTTTCCAACTCAATCCCGCACCTTTTTGTTTGTTGGACGAGGTGGACGCTCCCTTGGACGATGCAAATACAGAACGCTATGCCAAGTTGGTGAAAAGCATGGGCAAAGAAACACAATTCTTGTTCATCAGTCACAACAAAATTGCCATGGAAATGGCTGAACAACTGATTGGCGTGACCATGCAAGAGCAAGGCGTTTCTCGCATTGTGGCTGTGGACATGGAAGCCGCAGTGTCAATGGCCGAGTTGGTTTAAAGAGACCTTCAAATTTTTAATCACAACCTTCGTTTGCTAACCCCATCATGAGCTCATTGCAAAACAGTTTGTTAATTGTGGGTGGTTTAACCCTGGTGGGGGTTTTTCTATACAACTTATGGACAGCGCGCCAAAATGCGCCTCGCCAAGCGGTTGCTGATTCACCAAGTTCTGGCATCGATCCCACACTTGATACGCCCGTGTCTGAGCGTCTGGGTTCACAAGATCCGTATTTTCTAGATGCCGAACTTGACATCTTGCCAGTCCCAGAAAAGAAGCCCCCACTTGACGCTCTGATCGATGTGATAGCAGCCATTGAGCTTGATAACCAGGTTTCAGGTGACGCTGCTTTAGCCGCTTTACCAGCAACTCGCCGTGTGGGTACCAAGCCCTTTGCGGTGGAAGGCTTGAACGACACCACTGGCGAATGGGAAACCCCTGTTGCAGGTCGTCGTTATCACGCATTTCAAGCAGGCGTTCAATTGGCCAACAGGGTAGGTGCATTGAATGATATTGAATTCTCCGAGTACGTCATCAAAGCTCAGGCCTTCGCCGATGCTATCGGCGGAGAGCCAGAGTTTCCTGACATGTTGGAAGAAGTGGCGCGTGCTAGGGAGCTTGATCAATTTGCAAGTGAGCACGATGCTCAGTTAAGTTTCACGGTCTGTGCTACTTCGGCGGCTTGGAGTCCTGGCTACATTCACCAACACGCTGCACGTTGGGGTTTTGTGGCGGGTGTCATTCCAGGGCGCATGGTGTTGGCTGCCGCCGTACAAGGTTTGCCGCCCATTTTGTCTTTGTCATTTGACACGCAAGCCGCCATGGCGGACGACCCAGCCTTGTCGGCTATTCGAGAATTTAGCTTAAGCCTTGATGTGCCGCAGGTTCCAAGAGAAGAGCACGCATTTGCCAGATTGCGAGAAGCCGCGCGCATTTTGGGGCAAGAAATGGATGGTGTCATTACAGATGGTGCAGGACACGCACTGACAGAAGCCGATTTGAATGCCATTGCAGTTGATTTGGAGCAACTTTACGATGCGTTGGACGAACGTGAATTGTCCTCTGGCTCTCCTCAGGCCCGTCGTTTGTTTTCATAATTGAATGGCTCTTGTCATTGTGAACTTAGATTTGTTTTCAAATTCTGAAGATGACAAGACTGAAGTTGTTTCAGCAGTAGAACTTGCAAATCAGCAAGCCACGCTGCTTCGAAACGACTTGCACCGTTATGCGCATGCCTACTACACATTGGATGCGCCCGAAATTCCTGATTCAGAATACGACCGACTGTTTCGGCAACTTCAAGAAATTGAAGCTCAGTATCCGGCACTTTTAAGGACTGATTCCCCTACGCAACGCGTTGGAGGGGCTGTTTTGCCCGAATTCTCGTCAGTTCGCCATCAAGTTCCCATGCTCAGTATTCGAACAGAGACAGACACCGAAGCTACTGGCGCAATGGCCTTTGATGCGCGAATTCGAAAAGAACTGGGCTTAACAGAAGATGCTGCTGCTGTGGAGTATGTGGCGGAACTCAAATTTGATGGCCTTGCCATGAGCCTGCGCTATGAAGATGGCATCTTGGTTCAAGCTGCGACCCGAGGAGATGGTGAGTTTGGTGAGGATGTGACGCACAACATTAGAACCATTGGTCAAATCCCTTTGCAACTTACTTCCAATGTGAGCAAATGGCCAGCTGTTCTTGAAGTACGCGGCGAAGTGTATATGCGACGAGATGACTTCGATGCACTCAATAAGCGCCAGCTTCGCAAAATATCTGAAGGCGCTAAAGGTGAGAAAACATTTGTCAACCCCAGAAATGCCGCTGCGGGTGCTGTGAGGCAATTGGATTCCAACATTGCCGCACAAAGACCCTTGAGCTTCTTTGCTTATGGCTTGGGCGAAGTCAAGGGCTGGCCAGAAGGCTTTGCGCCATTTCAGCGTCACTATGACTTGTTGCAAACCTTGAAAGCTTGGGGCTTTCCGGTTGCAATTCAAACTCAATGCGTTCAGGGATCAACTGGCTTGATTGCCTTTCATTTTGAAATTGCGCAACAACGCGACAAATTGCCCTACGACATAGATGGCGTGGTTTACAAAGTCAATGAGCTTGTGCTTCAAGAAAAGCTGGGGTTCGTAAGTCGCGAGCCTCGTTGGGCGGTGGCACACAAATACCCAGCTCAGGAGGAAATGACCATCGTTCAAGCGATTGATGTTCAAGTGGGACGGACGGGTAAGTTAACGCCGGTTGCCAAATTGGCGCCTGTATTTGTAGGTGGCGTCACGGTGACCAATGCCACTCTTCACAACGAAGATGAGGCTCGTCGCAAGGATGTTCGAGTCGGTGACACAGTCATTGTGCGCCGAGCGGGTGATGTGATTCCTGAAGTGGTTGGTGTTGTTTTCGACAAGCGACAAGCTAACGCTCAAATTTTCACCATGCCCCACACTTGCCCTGTTTGCGCAAGCCCAGCATTGCGAGACGAGGACGAGGCAGACTACCGATGCAGTGGTGGTTTATTTTGCGGCGCCCAACGCAAACAGGCATTTTTACATTTTGCGCAAAGAAAAGCCGTTGAGGTGGATGGCTTGGGTGAAAAGTTGATCGAGCAGTTGGTAGATGCAGGGGTGATTCACACCTTGCCAGATCTTTATAAATTAGGTTTGACCGGCTTGGTTCAACTTGATCGTATGGCAGAGAAGTCAGCCCTCAATGTGTTGAAAGCCTTGGAGGATTCCAAGTTGACCACCTTGCCGCGTTTCATCTATGGCCTTGGCATAAGGCATGTGGGAGAAGCAACAGCGAAAGAACTTGCACGTCACTTTGGCACACTGGATGGTTTGATGCAGGCATCTATAGATGAACTTCTGCAAGTGGCTGATGTCGGCCCCATCGTGGCACAAAGCGTCCTCACTTTTTTTGCCCAAGCGCATCACCAAGAAATTGTGGCGCAACTCAGAGCGTGTGGTGTTCGATGGGAAGAAGGTTCTCCTGCAGCGCGAGTACCTCAAGCATTGAGTGGTCAAACGGTAGTGCTGACAGGCACACTGCATACTTTGAGTCGCGATGCGGCCAAAGCCATGTTGGAAGAAGCCGGTGCCAAAGTTGCCGGCTCAGTGAGTCAAAAAACGAGTTACGTGGTCGCAGGTTCTGAGGCCGGTAGCAAACTTGAAAAAGCCTTGGCGCTGGGCATTCCTGTGTTGGATGAAGCTGGCCTTTTGGCATTGATAAAAGGGGATCTGCATGACGGTTCGTGACATATTGAAGATGGGTGATGAGCGCCTTTTGCGCATTGCTAAGCCAGTGCTGCAGTTCAACACGCCAGAGCTTCAGCAAGGCCTTGTTGACATGAAGGAGACCATGATTGCCGCCAATGGTGCTGGACTGGCTGCGCCCCAAATTGGCTGGGACATTCAACTGGTCATTTTTGGAACCGGGCAAATCATTTCAAGGTACCCTGATGCAGCGCCCGTCCCTTACACCGTCCTGATCAACCCTGTGATTACGCCCATTGGCGATGAAATGCAGCATGATTGGGAAGGATGTCTTTCAGTGCCTGGTTTGCGGGCGGTTGTGCCCAGATGGCAGCACATCCGTTATTCTGGTTTTGATGAGCACGGCCACGTCATTGAAAGAACTGCAGAAGGTTTTCATGCCAAAGTTGTTCAGCATGAATGCGATCATTTGGTAGGAATTTTATACCCACAACGTGTTCGAGATTTCAGCAAGTTTGGCTTTAACTCAGTGCTGTTTCCAAACTTGGTACCAGAAACTGACGACTAAAGCTTCGCCAATCTTTCAATGGCCTCTTGCAGGGTGTCGTCTTTCTTTGCAAAGCAAAATCGAATCACATTTTGGTCAAATGAATTGCCATAAAAGGCAGACATGGGTATGGCTGCAACACCAATTTCGCGCGTTAACCATTTGCAAAATTCGGCTTCCCCTAAATCTTTTTCTGTAACCGATAGTTCGGAAATGTCGGCGCATTGAAAATAGGTGCCTTCACCTGGCAAAAGCTTGAATTTGGTTTTTGACAACCCCTGTCTAAAAAGATCACGCTTGCGTTGATAAAACTTTGGCAATTCCAAATAGGGTTGAGGGTTTTGCATGTACTTCGCCAAACCAAATTGCACCGGTGTATTCACGGTGAAAACATTGAACTGATGGACCTTTCGAAATTCGGAAGTGAATGACGAAGGTGCAGCAACGGTACCCACTTTCCAGCCCGTCACATGGTAGCTTTTGCCAAAGCTCGAGACTACAAAAGAGCGTTTTGCCAAGCCCTTGTAAGAGCTTGCACTGTGGTGTTCAAGGGGTTGGTAAACCATGTGTTCGTAGACTTCGTCACTGATCAGCAAAATTTGGGTTGGCTCTAAAATTTCTTGCAACTTGAGCATATCTTCGTGCCGCCACACCATGCCGCTGGGATTGTGCGGTGAATTGATCAAAATGGCGCGAGTTTTAGAATTAATCGCCGCTTGAATTTTGTCAAAATCTGGTTTGAAGCTGCCGGGTGTTAAGGGCACTCTGACCACCACGCCTCCCGCCATTTCGACATTGGGCACATAGCAGTCGTAGCAAGGTTCCAAAACAATCACTTCATCACCAGGATGCACAACCGCCAGCATGATGGTGAGCAAAGCCTGAGTTGCACCCGCCGTGATGGTGATCTCGGTTTGCGCATCGTAGTGATGTTGATAAAGTTTTTCAATTTTTTGTGATACGGCCTCTCTCAATGGCAACACACCCGGCATGGGTGGATATTGATTCAAGCCTTCCTGCATGGCCTGTGTCACGGCATTGATCAGTGCGGGGTCACAATTAAAGTCAGGGAATCCTTGGCCTAAGTTGACTGCGCCCACTTCGGCCGCCAATCCAGACATGACGGTAAAAATAGTGGTCCCCATTTTGGGGTGCTTTGAAATCAATGGAGGTGTCATGGTGACTTGTTTGAAAGGTTCAAAGTTCATAGTCATTGACATGGCCTGTCATGGCTTTTGCCACCAAGGGAGCCGTCAAACGATCGCTCAATAACTCGGCAAATTGATACACAAAATTACGCAGATAAGCGCCTCTTTTAAAAGCAACTCGAGCCACATTGAGGCCCAACAGATCTCCTAAGGGCCGTGCAACTAAATCACCTACGGGATCGTCTTTCATGGCCATTTCAGCCACAATGCCCACGCCCAAACCCAAGCGCACGTATGTTTTGATGACGTCCGAGTCGATGGCTTCTAGAGCAATTCGTGGGTGAAGTTTTTTACTGGCAAATGCCGCATCAATCCTTGTTCGCCCTGTAAAGGAAGGGTGGTAGGTGATGAGGGGTTCTTTGGCAATGTCTTCTAGATGCAGATTTTTTTTCTTGGCTAAGGGATGGTCAGGGGCGATGACCAACATGTGCTGCCATTCATAACAAGGCAGTGTAACAAGGTCTTCATAAGCAGCAAGTGATTCGGTGGCCATGCCTATATCGGCGGTGTCATCTAGCAGCATTCGGGCAACTTGATCAGGTGAGCCTTGGTGCAAACTGATGTTGACTTGTGGATATTGCTCGCGCAATTTGGCCACCGGAAGTGGCAACACATAACGTGCCTGAGTGTGGGTGGTGGCGATGGAGAGGGTGCCATTGTCTTGCGCGCTGAACTGTTCGCCAATTCGTTTCAAGTTCCCAATTTCACGCATGATGACTTCTATGCTTTTAAGCACATGCTGACCAGGTTCCGTGATGCGTTTGAGTCTTTTGCCGTGGCGAGCGAAAATGTCAATACCCAATTCTTGTTCCAACTCAATAATGGCCTTGGAGACACCAGGTTGGGACGTGTGAAGTGCTTTGGCTGCCTCTGTCAGATTGAGATTGCGACGAGCAGCTTCTTGTACAAATCGAAATTGATGCAGGTTCATATCAATAAGCCCAGTAAGATTGGGTTTATTATGCCTTATTGATCTATAGGAAATGCTCTACAGGGGCGTTGTTGATAAGTAACTTACGTTTTGTCTGATGAGGCGTCTGTGCGCAATGCAATGTGTGCCATGGCCTGAGTCAGTTCTGGCTCTTCGCCGATGGCTTTTCTCAATTCGAAAGTCACCCCAGGAT